>JALOAP010000514.1 GCA_023228745.1 Dehalococcoidia bacterium
ACCTGCCGGCCTTTGCTGCGGAGCCGGTGGAGCCGACGGGTGCGGGCGACTGCTTTGCCACCGCGTTCACCGTGCGCTTCGCCGAAACGGGCGACATCGACGAAGCGAGCCGCTTCGCGCTGGCGGCAGGCGCCCTGGCGGTGGAAGCGCATGGCCTGGCGGCGATTCCCTCCCGGGCGGCAATCGAAGCCCGGCTGCGAAAGGTGGCTGCGTGATGAGTGCCCGGATCGTGACCTTCGTGAACCAGAAAGGGGGCGTCGGCAAGACGACGACGGCGGTCTCGCTGGCGGCGGCGCTGGGGCGGCGCGGCCAAAAGGTGCTCCTCGTCGACCTCGATGCACAGGCCAACGCCACGAGTGCCCTTGGGGTTGACCCCGGCGACCGGCCCGGTGTGTACGAAGCGCTGCTCGACGAGATCGACGTGAACGAGTGTGTGATGGAGGTGCCGCACGAGGCGGTGCGCATTATCCCGGCGAGCCCCGCGCTTGCCGGCGCCGAAGTCGAGCTCGTGCCGGCGATGGCGCGCGAGCGGCGTCTCGCGAACGCACTGCACCCGCTGCGCGGCGACTTCGACTGGATCTTCATCGACTGCCCGCCGTCGCTGGGGCTGCTCACGATCAATGCGCTGACGGCGAGCGACAACGTGGTCATCCCCGTGCAGTGCGAGTACATGGCGCTCGAAGGCTTGAGCCGGCTGGTGCAGACCCTCGACCTGGTGCGGCGCAACCTGAACCCCGGCCTATCCATCCTCGGTGTTGTGCTCACGATGTACGACGCGCGCACGCGGCTCTCGCAGCAGGTGGTGGACGAAGTCCGCACGCACTTCGAACAGACCTTCGAGACAATCATTCCGCGGGCTGTGCGCCTGAGCGAGGCGCCAAGCCATGGGCAATCGATCTTCCGGTACGACCCGGGTGGGCGCGCCGCGAACGCCTACGACAAGCTGGCAGAGGAGCTGCTGTCGCGGGTGGGGGTTCCCGTATGAGGTACCGGTGGCAGCGGACGCCAGGCGCTGGACGGCACGCACGACATAACCATCCATTCCAACGACCAGTACAGACGTTCTCCGGGGAGGGCAGCGCATGACTCAGCCACGACGCGGCCTCGGCCGCGGCCTCGACGCCCTGTTTGGTGGTGGCGGTTCTGCCGCACCACCGGCGGAAGCGCCGCCGCCTGCGGCCCCGCCGCCCGCCGAAGCTGCGCCGCCAGAGCCAGGATACGAAGCACCGGAGCCGCCGCCCGTGGCGGAGGTGCCAGCGCAGCCGGTGGCGGCGCCACCCGAGCCGGTGACTGCACCGGCCGCGCCGCCCGTGCGCCGGGGCGGCCCGGACTATGTGGACATCGACCTCATCGCGCCGAACCCGGAGCAGCCGCGCACGCACTTCGAGCCGGAGCGGCTGCGCGAACTCGCCGATTCGATTCGCGAGCATGGGGTCATCCAGCCGCTCGTGGTGAGCCGCGATGAAGCTGGCGGCTACCGGCTGATCGCAGGCGAACGACGGCTGCAGGCGAGCCGCCTCTCGGGGCTCGATAAGGTGCCGGTCATCATCCGCGAGGCGGAGGATTCGGAGCTGCTGGAGCTCGCGCTCATCGAGAATATCCAGCGGGCGGACCTGAACCCGATCGAAGAGGCGCTTGCCTACCGGCGGCTGACGGAGGAGTACGGCCTGACGCAGGAGGAGGCAGCACAGCGCGTGGGCAAGAGCCGGGCGGCGGTGGCGAACGCGCTGCGGCTGCTCGCACTCGAGCCGGAGATCCGCCGCAGCCTGGTCGCGGGTGAGATCACGGAGGGGCACGCGCGCGCGTTGCTCGGCCTGCCCGAAGGGCGCGCGCGGATGAACGCCTGGCGCGACGTTGTTCGCAAGCGGTTGAGCGTGCGCGACACGGAGGCACAGGTGCGCCGCCAGCTCGCCGATTCGCCGGAGACGGCGGCTTCGCCCGGGGCGCAGACGGCGCGGCGGGATGCGGCCCTCGCGGACATCGAGGCGCGGCTCCGGCGGGCGCTGAGCACGAAAGTGACGGTGCTCCCGCAGAAGAGGGGCGCCCGCATCCTCATCGAGTGTTTCAGCGCGGAGGAGTTCGACAACGTGGTTTCGCAGTTGCTGGCCGAGGAGTACGAATGAGCGCGGAGGCACGCCTCCAGGAGCTTGGTATCACCTTGCCGCCGGCGGCGCCCGCGGCCGGGCTCTACGCGTCCGTGGTGCAGACGGGGTCGCTGCTGTTCGTCTCCGGGCAGATCCCGGTGGCCGACGGCAAGGTCGCCCGCCGGGGCAAGTGCGGCGCCGATGTCAGCGTCGAAGAGGGGCAGGAGCTCGCGCGGCTCTGTACGCTCAACGGGCTCGCAGCCGTTCGCGCGCACCTCGGAACGCTTGACCGTGTGGTCCGCGTCGTGCGGGTCGGCGGGTTCGTGGCGAGCGCCGAGGGGTTCACGGAGCAGCCGCTGGTGGTGAATGGCGCGTCGCAGCTCCTGATCGACGTGTTCGGCGAGGAGGGTCGCCATGCGCGGGCGGCGGTCGGCGTGGCCGAACTGCCGCTCGGGGTGCCGGTCGAAGTGGAGTTCCTGTTCGAGGTTCGCTGAGGCGATTGTCGATTTGGCGATTGCGGGTAGTGGCGGCCTTGGTGGCTGCTGCGCTGGGCGTTGTTTGGCCAAGCGAGACGACGGGCAGGGGTAGTGGTGGCCGTTGGTGGTGCTGCTGTGCCGGGTCCGAGGCCGCGGTGGGCCTCGACTAGGGGACCGGTGATGCGCCCGTGGATATGGGTGGTGGATGGCGATGGGAAAGAAGGGTGAAAGGCGTGGCTTGGTTGGCCAAATTCGG
>JALOAP010000516.1 GCA_023228745.1 Dehalococcoidia bacterium
GGGAGTTTGCCCAAGCGATCCTGGACAACCGCGCGGCGCTCGAAAAGAACACGCGGGCTATGGAGACGGGCGGTCCGGCGGTGGTGGATACCGGGGGAACTGTGGAGTAGCGATGTCGAATATCGGAGGACAGAGTTTCTTTTCGCTTGTTGGCACGGTGAGAGGGCCGGGGCCGCAGCTGATGGATATCACCAGTCCGGGCGTGGCCGGCGTGTCGTTCGCAGTCGTTCAATGGCGCGGCGAGCCCACTACCGTGCGCGCCCTCCGGTTCTTGAACTCGGTCGCGAACGTCGCGGCATACCGGCTCGCCTTCGAAAACCTGCGGGGCTATGTGGTGTCCGTGACCGACGACTGGGGGGACACGCGGCCCTATGTGCTGGTCCACGACTGCCGGGAGATTGAGGTGGTCGAGGTCGCGAATTCCACCACGGGCGTCTACGGCTACATGTGGTGGGAATTCACGCTCGAGGAGCTCTGGTAGATGGCGATTATCACTATCACCACACAGCGATTGCAGGGCGGCACGTGGCAAGTGACGGCTACGAGCGACCTGAGCGAGCCCACGTATTACTGGTACCGGGATGGTCTGCTGGTGGACGTGACGCAGGTCAACTCACGGCTGTTTGACCTGACTGAGGGGGACCTGACGCAGATCGATGTGCTGGATGATGCGGACACCCTGCCCGGGGAGTCATACCCCGCGCGCTGTGTGATCAGCACGGCGCCCGGTGAGGGCGTGGTCAAAAGCCGGGTGGAGGAACTGGTGGACGGGGAATGGGTAACCCGGCACACCACCCTGGGCAGCTATGTGGGGTATCAGACTCGCGTGCTGGCCGATGGCGAGACCGCTCAGTATCGCGTCGTGCCGGTCAACGAGGCGGGCATTGATGGTTCGCCCCGGACATTCAGCGTGACGATGGTGCGGCGGCCGGACCCGCCGGACGTGGACTATACCTGGGATGACGAGACGGCGCGGGTGACACTGGCGTTAGGCGGATGAACACAGGAGACGGACCCGATAGCCTCCAACTCTACCTCACGGGCGCGGCCTACACCGGCGCCGCGCAACTGGACGCGTCTGCCAGTCTGGGGGGGTACCGCAGCCTGGCGCGGGCCGAGGCCCTGTGCGTGCACCGCATGGCGCCCCTGTCTCACACGGTCGTTGAATATGTCGCGGGGAAAAATGGCGCGGGCATCGGCGTGCTCGAGGCGGTGGGGGCATCGAGCCTGCGATGGAAAGCGCCGGGCGGTTCGCCGGGAACGCCGGTCACGATCGCAAACGGTGAGCGCAAGGTGCTGTGCGATGGCACTGATTCCAGCGCGTACGTCATCGTGCGCCGAGTGTCCCCCTACGAACTGGGCGGTCGTGAGGTGATTCAACTTCTGCCCTACCTCAACAACGTAGCGGGGATGGGGAATTTTGCTTCCCCCTTCGTGGGGTCCCACAACCGCGCCATCATGTTCTACAACGGCAGCGAGCAGATCATCACGAATGTGAAGGTCTGGCGCGATCCGGTAATCCTTACCGGTTATATCCACGAGACACCCGATGCCAACGGGGCGCTCACTCTAATTGAGGACGAAACAGAATCGCCCTTTTTGACCTACGCAAATAAAGACACGGAGAGTTCCGCCACTACCATAGCCGGAAGTCTGGCACCGGGTGCCCAGGTCGGTTTGTGGCTTCACAAGGGTCGCGGTTTCTACGGAGTTTACCCGGTCCATTCGACCGCCTGGAATTACAAATGGACATATGCCGGGGTTACTTATTATGGCAGGATCGAGGGCGCAAACCGTGCGCCCAGCAACGAGGCCCTTCCCCGCTACAACATCTGGATCGGCGTGGGCTCGGCCCCGGACAGCGAAAGCACGGACGCGGACTACACAACGAACAACGCCTCCTACAGCCCGCCGATCGACCTGCCCGGTCCGCAGACCTATTACATCCATGTGCGGGAACAGAATGCCTACGGCCTGATGAGCCCCGTGCGCGAGATCGTGCTGGAGATCGACGCCTCCAACGCCGAAACCGAGGTTCCTCCGCAAGGGCCGATTTTGACCAAGGCCGAACCCCGGGCCAACGGCACGATCCACGTGCAGGCGATCTATACCCCGCGCGCGGAGGGGTTGACCGCGGCGGACATCGCGGCGCGGCGCGCGGACGAATGGGTCATCTACGCTAAGGGGGGCGAAGCGCCGGACCCGGACGTGGACGTGGTGATGGCTACCGAGGCCATGAGCGGGCGGGACGGCCGCGAGATGCTCGCGTACACGCTCGAGACGGCTTACGCAGAGGGCACACCCGTATATGTGCTAGTCCGCACCCGGCGCAATGACGGCACCACCGAAGCGCCGGTGTGGGTCGAAAGCGAGAACACCGATACCGCGGTGGCCACGGCGGCGTGGTGGGGCCCGCAGCGGCCCCAGGGCAGCATCAGCCTGGGGTGGGTGCTGGGGGTGTACCAGAGCCCGGCCGATGCGCCGGACGAGCAGGTCATCATCGATGCGGACAAGGGCGTGTACTGGGAGGTCACGAGCCAGGGCACGCGGCTCTATGCGGACGGTGTGCTGATCTGGAACCTGCGCTATGACGGCCCGGACATGCCGGGCAACGGGCTCTACACCACGTTCGAATTCCGGGAAGGGACCGTCAGCGGCGCGGCCAGCGAGCTAGTGGAGTTCGGCACGTGGGATGAAACTGCCAAAGACATTTATGTTTCGGTGGACGGCGAAAGGGCCATGCACATCGACGTGGTTGCGAAGACGATCACGTGTGCGGGCCTTACTCAACTGACGGCGCCCGCCGGGTCATC
>JALOAP010000515.1 GCA_023228745.1 Dehalococcoidia bacterium
ACCGGGCGGTCCTGATTGACGAGGGGAAAGACGTCCTGGTCAGCTTCCAGCAGCCGTTCAAGGACGGATCATATGGAGGGATCGGCCGGTGGTATCTGAAGATGCTCTTTAAAGATCTCGACGACTCATTATGGATTGATTATGGGCAGCGTTGGGAAGTCCGTGGGATGATTGGAGTTCTCGAAGAGGCTCTCGGGCACGTGGAATTCAAATTGAAGGGAGGTTCGGAATGAATAAGAGTATTGTTCGGCTGTTTTTTGCCTGTATTGCCCTGCTGATTGCGGCGCTCGCATATGGCAGCGGGGATGTGGTTATTGGTAGTCTCTGGGCTGCAACGGCAGTAATTCTTTCTCAAATGTAAAAAGGAGGTTGAAAATGAAAAAGAAATTCACTGTCGTTCTGCTTCGGCCGGACTATATTGCTGACGAGTTCGGCAAGGATATTTTCAGTGATTATGTCATGGCTTACGGGCCGGATGGCGCCATAGCTCAGGCGCGGAAACACGTTGTAGAATCAGATGGAGTGTCAGAGGAATGGGCAGAAGATTATCACGCCCTCGTGGTTTACGAAGGGTATCAGCAGTCACTTATTTAAAAGGGAGGTTGAAAATGGATTGGAATCCGATAAATGAAAACGATCGCAGGATCAACAACATCGCCAATGTTCTTGCCATGACGCCTTATGACGAGGGGGGCAGCCTAAAGGACTCGGTGGTGGATCTGCTCGCGGATCTGCGGCACTTTTGCCGGGTGGAGTACATTGATTTTGATGAGGCGAATCAGATTGCCGAAAGGCATTTTCAAGTTGAAGTCAGCGAAGAAGAAGAATTCAAGCAAAAGTACAGGTAAAGGGAGGTGCAAATTATTGGAACAACGGCTTATCAGGAAATCAAAATGAAATTCACTCATACTCCACGAATGTTGGAAATTCTGGATGAGGTAGAGCCTTTGGAAGAGAGGCTGCATATTTTTCGCGGACCTTGGAGGAAGCCATTAAACCCTGAGATGCGGGCATTGGCAATTCAGATAGAGAAATTGATGGGGGAGTATTGGGAAATTTCTCTGGAGATCAATAAGGAATGGCACGCTCAAGAGCCATGTTGGAAGAAGAAATTCAATTAGAGGGAGATCAATAATGGGACTGAATCAGGAAACAGTTGAGAAATCAAAATATGAATCCGGGATCCTGTTTGAACTGGTAAGCACCCGGATGACCGACGGCAGTTATTGTTGGGACATTGACATCAAGACCAGCACCAGTTTTGTCCGGTTTTCGATGGTGAATTATGAGGAGGCTTTGCGGTTCTGGGAGATGCTGTTTGATCAAAGCAGGATCATTGAGGTTTCAACTGAGGATGAGATATGGGACCAGGAAGGGACCTGGAACTGGGAAGAAAAACTTTAGAATTTAAGGGAGGTTTATCATGGGCTGGACGAGTACGAGTTATCGATGGCGAAATTTCCAGGACTTCATGCGGGAGGAATTCAATGACGACCGGCACGAGATCGTTGACTATGCCTTGGTCAATCGGTCGGAAGTGTATGCCGCGTACCGGATAACGCCGCAGGATCCGGAACAGAAACCGTTTGTGATCGGGCTGGTGGTCCTGATCAAGTGGTACAGTCAGGGCAAGGGCGAGACGCCGGAAATTTGCTGGAAGGAGATGTCGGAAAGCATGGGGCCCTGTTATTACCGGTGCCCGGAACGGATCCTGAAACTGTTGTCGCCGCTTGAGGAAATTCCCAATACCGGGCACGGCTGGGCTCGCAAGTGGCGAGCCAAGTGCTGGGAATATATCGAGACGGGAAAACGATGGCGGGCAGTCAAGGCCGGCGACGTTATCAAGACCGATGCCGATCTCTATTTCTCCGATGGCCGGCGCCGGAACCTGTTCATGGTCATGAGCAAGAAGCCGCTCAAATTCCGGGAGGTCGAGCAGGAGCGGGACGGCCGGCATGTTCTCAGCAGCCAGATACTGGGTATCCGGCGGAGCGCAATCAAGGAAGGGTTCGCAGTCGTCGGTCGCGGCGAAGCTGAAAAGATCAATATTTTTGCAAAGGAGGTTTGAAGAATGATCGGTACGTTGGACAACATCATAATTTTAACTGAGTTTGAAATGGAGTGGTGGGCGAAACCCGTCGGCCCGGGTAAGGCAGAATTGCGGGAAGCCACCTATGACGGCGAGGCATTCTTTCACTACGACCATGAAGACGGCTACGAGTTTGAACTCGACGCCGACGATTTGGTCGGGCTTATTAAAGACGGCGTCATCGCGCCGGGGAACTGAAATTGAGGAGGTTTGAAGATGAGTTCGGTTTATGCACGAATTGAAATTTCCGATGAATCGGTTGAGAAACTGGAGGGCCTTGGCCTTGATGTCGGCGAGTATACTGAGGGTGCAGATGAATATCTGGAGCAGGGCCAGACCTGGTTCTCTTGCCCGATGGAGGGCGGCGGTACGTTTCTGGATGAGTTGGAGAAACTCGGCTACCCGGTACCGATTACTGGCTTCCGGGAAACAGATTCCTTGCATACGTCGTATGTCTTTGTCTGCCCGGGAGATGGGACATACTTCGAGGTTCAGGCTGATGAAGGAGGGGGGCCTGTCGTTTCTGTTTATTTTGATGAAGATGAAGAGATGGTCGTTGTTAATGAGGCGTCTGCTATTGAAGCAGATAACTATTTCAAAGCGATGAGGAAATTTTATAAGGAGGTTGAAAAATGAGCTACATCGTAATTGAAACTCACGGCGGGGCGGAATATGCAAGTATCTGCCTGAAAGAAGACGGTTCCGGCAATGAAATTTTTGAAAC
>JALOAP010000019.1 GCA_023228745.1 Dehalococcoidia bacterium
GACGAACGGGCTCGACCCGGCCGGGCGCGACGAAATGCTCGACCTCGTCCGCCGGACGGGACGGGAGTTCGGGATCGCCATCGTGATGTCGTCGCACCTGCTGGGTGAGATCGAGCGGGTGTGCGATCACCTGGTGGTGATCGAGGCGGGCAGGTTGATCCGGTCTGCACCGATTGCCGCGTTCACGGCGCGGACCCAGGTGCTCGCACTGGAGGTGGACCCGCCGAGCCCTGCGCTTGTGGAGATCCTCAGCGCGAAGGGGTTCCCGGTGCGCCAGGAGGGGCGCACGTTGCTCATCGGCCTTACCGACGAGCGGCCGTACGACTTCATCCGCGACACCATTGCCGACCTCGGCGTCGGGCTGGTGCGAATGGAACAACGCCGCCAGACGCTTGAAGACCTGTTCCGGCCGGTGGCCGACGCGGAGGAGACCGATGTCGCAGCCACTGTCTGAACGCGCCGCCGGGAATATCTACGACCTTGGCTACCGCTCGTATGACGGGCCGCGCCTGGGGCGTTGGCACGCTGTCCAGGCGCTGTATGTCCAGGGCCTGCGGGCTGCCTTCGGCCTTGGGCGAAGGACGTCCTCGAAGATCATCCCGATGGCGCTGGTGATCATCGCCGCGATCCCGGCGGTGATCCAGCTCGGCGTGGCAGCGGCGCTGGACGACATCGAGGTGTTCAGGCTCGAGGAGTACAACGAGTACATCCAGGTCGTGCTGGCGTTGTTCGTGGCTGCAGTGGCACCCGAGCTGCTGGGGCGGGACATGCGAAATCGCACGCTGTCGCTCTATTTCTCGCGCCCCATGCTACGTAGCGACTACGCGCTCGCGAAGCTGGCATCACTGGCCACCGCGATGCTCTTCCTGACGTTCGTACCACAGACGGTGATGTTCGTTGGGAACGCACTCGCGGGAAACGATGCGTTCAACTACTTCCAGGACAACGCGGACCAGCTGTTGCGGCTCACGGTGACAGCGCTGGTCATCTCGCTGTTCACGTCGGCGGTCGCGCTGGCAATCGCGTCGATGACGCCGAGGCGGGCATACGCAACTGGCGGGATTATCGCCGTCTTCGTCCTCAGCTCGACGATCGCATCGATCCTGTTCGCGACGCTGGGCGACGACGGGCGGTATACCTACTTGCTGGGGATGTACTGGCTGATGCGCGGCGCTACGTACTGGATCTTCGGCGCCGAGGCAGTAGAGGGCGACCAGATGTACGACGCCGATATCCCGGGCGTTGTGTACTTCCTCGTGGTCGCGGGCGTCACAGCACTTTGCACGTGGTACCTCCTCCGGCGGTACGAGCGGATGGCAGCATGACCGTCGACACCGAGCCGAAGGCGGGCATCGCGAGCAACCACGCGAGCGACGAGACGATCGTGCTGGAGCACGTTTCGAGGTGGTACGGGAACGTGGTGGCGGTCAACGACATCTCGTTCGAATTGGGGCCGGGGGTCACCGGGTTGCTCGGCCCGAACGGCGCCGGAAAATCGACCATCCTGCACATGTTGTCCGGGTTCCTGCGCCCCTCAGCGGGCGAACTCCGGGTGCTCGGCCAAAGCGCGTGGCAGAACCCCGAGATGTACCGCGACGTGGGGTTGGTGCCCGAGCGCGAGGCGGTGTATCCCTTCCTGACCGGGTGGCAGTTCGTGCTCCAGAGCGCCCGGTTGCACGGTCTCGCGGACCCCGAAGCGGCGGCGCGCCATGCGCTCAAGCTGGTAGACCTCGAGGATGCGCAGCATCGTGCCACGGGCGGCTACTCGAAGGGCATGAAGCAGCGCGTGAAGGTCGCCGCGGCGCTCGTACACCGGCCACGCCTCCTGCTGCTCGATGAGCCGTTCAACGGCGCCGACCCCCGCCAGCGACTCCAGCTGATGGAGATGCTGCGACGCATGGCGTCCGAGGGACACACCGTCGTCTTTTCGTCGCACATCCTCGAAGAGGTGGAGCGCCTGGCCGAGAACGTGCTCGTGATCGTTGCGGGGCGGCTGGCGGCCTCGGGCGACTTCCACGAGATTCGCCGGCTGATGACCGACCGGCCACACACGTTCAGTATTCGGTCGAGCGACGACCGGCGGCTGGCGACGGCGCTGGTGGGCGACCAGTCGGTGTTCGGCGTCGAACTGGACGAGGAGTGGCTGACGGTGAAAACGAGCGACTTCTCGGCGTTCACGGTGGCGCTGGCAAAGGTGGCACGAAACGCGGACGTGACGCTGTTCGAGGTATTGCCGACCGACGAGTCGCTGGAGAGCGTGTTCTCCTACCTGGTGCAGCGATGAACCCGGTAATCATCGAACTAACGCTGCGGCAGCTCATCAGCAAGCGACGGACACTGATGCTGGTGCTGGCGGCACTCATCCCGGTCCTCATCGCGGTTGCCTACCGGCTCGCGGCGGACACCGACTTCACGATTTCACAGGATGGGATCCATTCTGCGCACCAGGAGTGGGCGGCGAGCACGCTGCTGGCCAACCTCGTGCTGGCCACGTTGTTGCCCCTTGCCGCGCTCGTGTTCGGCACTGCCGCGCTGGGATCGGAGATCGAGGATGGGACGGCGGTCTACCTCCTCTCGAAGCCCATCCCGCGCTGGAAAGTGCTGGTCTCGAAGCTGCTCGTCGCGTGGCTTATAACGGCAGCGTTCATCACGGCGGTGACGGTTGCGGGCGGTGCAATCGCACTCGCCGGGCAGCCCACGGAGCTGACGCGGAGCAGCGGGGACGTGATCAACGTGGGCAGTGGCTACGGGATCATCTTTGGCTTCGCGGTCGCGACCATCGTGGGTTCGCTCGTGTATGCGGCGGTGTTTGTGAGCCTCAGCGTGGCCACGAGCCGGGCGTTGGTCGTGGGGCTGATCTATGTGTTCCTGTGGGAGGGCGTGGTCACGCGCTTGTTCACGGGGACGCGGGTATTCAGCGTGCGCCAGTATACGTTCGCACTGGCCGAGGAGCTTTCGGGGGTGGCTCCGGGGGTGTTCGAGGCCCGGCTTGGGTTCTCGGCGGCGGTGTTGATGGTGGTGCTGGTGACGGCCGCGGCGGTTTGGTACGGAGTGCAGCGCCTCCAGCGGTTCGAGATCGGCGAGGCTGCCTAGCCCCATTCCCAACTCCACTGTTCTTCGTGCGAGCAGCCGACAGGCGCTGTTTCGAATGCGCCAAGTGCGACACTGACGAAACAAGGTGCCCGCTCTCGCTAAGACTCCGGCAACCAGTCAGCCCCTACCGTCATCTGCACTGAGCTACGGTGAGCGCCGCAGCCGGAAAGGATCGATATGGACAAGGACAAAGTGAAGGGCAAGACCGACGAAATGGCCGGCAAGGCCCGCCAGGCATATGGCGATATGGCCGACGACCCTGAACAGCAGTCTGAGGGCGAGACTCAGGAGATGAAGGGCAAGGCCCGCAGCACCATGAGCGACATCAAGGACAAGGCCGAGGACATCAAGGACAAGTTCAACTAGCCCCGGCTGGAGACGCGAGGGTGGTCGCGCAGCCCGAAGGGGCACGCTTCCACCAAGCGGGAAGGGGGTTCGCGGTGTACTGCGAGCCCCCTTCGTATGTCCCTCGGAAGGCGCCGATTTCCCGCACCTGCGTTGCCGACGCCTATTGCGGTATGTTGCTGGCGAAGGTAGCGAGCGTGGCAACGGAGTGCGGTGGTGGTTGTTCTCCTGGATGAGCGTTCGCGTTCCCTCGTAAGACCACCCGCATGGCTACGGGAAAGAGGCGTTCTTCTTGTCGTTCCCTCGCCGCCATTTTCATCTTCGTGGCAGGCGCGATGTTCTCGTTCTACCTGGTTGACGGTGTCGGCGATCGAGTGGCCGGCTTCCGCCAGCATTTGCGGCGCTCCCGGTCATCAGGCCCGCGACGAACTTCCCGACGGCGATGGCGGAGTTCGCGCCCATGGCCGCGAGGACTGCGCCCTTGCTCTTCGTCGGCCTGCGTGTCGGAGAGGTTGATACCGACGAGCAGGAACACGGAACGGGAGTTGGCCATTGCCTTCGGCGTGCTGGGCCTGGCACTCGCCTTCGAGGCTGCGTCCTTTTTCGTCGCTATCCGCGCGATGCGGCGGGGCGCAAAGGCGCGTGGCTGGAGCCTGTTCCGATACATCCGTGAGTCGCCGGACATCACCATCAAGACGGTCTTCTTTGAGGACGGCGCCTGCTGACGATGCAGCTTGGGTCTCACAGCGTGCTGGTGACGGGCGCACGGCAGGTACGGCGAGATATGGATGTCCACGGCGTCGAGGACCTTATCTCGCGCATCGACGCCCGGCTCCGCGAGATCGCTCCCGAGGTCGGGGAAACCTTCTGGGAGCTTCGTCACACACCGGAGGGCGAGGCGCGGGCGGCGGAGGCGCGAGCCGCCCGGCCCTGAGCTACTCGAAAATCCAGCGATCGACGTCGCGCGGCCAGCTCACCAGTTCGTCCTCCCGGAACCAGAGGCCGATCTCGCGAGGAGCGCTCTCCGGCCCATCGCTGGCATGGACCAGGTTGCGCCCCGTTTCGATGCCAAGGTCACCGCGGATGGTGCCTGGCTCCGCTTCCGCGGGGTTGGTCTTTCCAATGGTCTTTCGCACCATGGCGATGGCCCCGGTGCCTTCGAGCACGGCGGCGATGACTGGCGAACTGGTGATGTACTCGATGAGTCCGGGGTAAAAGGGCTTGCCTTCATGCTCAGCGTAATGCTGGGCGGCCAGTTCCTGGCGCACCTGCACGAGCTTGAGCCCAACGATCCGTAGGCCCCGTCGCTCGAAGCGGTGCAGGACTTCGCCAGCCAGGCCGCGCTGCATCGCGTCGGGCTTCACAAGAATAAGCGTGCGTTCAATCGCCAATGGTCCGTCCTCCGTCAGGCCCCGCCCGCGGGTCGCGGGCGCGGGCGGCTAATGTTCGGTTCGCGCAGGTAAACGGCGTCGACCGAGCCAGTGGCGTCGGCGAGCCGTGGGAGCCCGAGTTCGAGTGCGGTACGGACGCGCTCCTCCGGCGTTACCTCCTTGCCGCCAAGCTCAGCGGCGCCTTCGCCGGCGAGCCGTTGGCCACCCAGGTCTGCCAGCCTGGCGATGAATGCCTCGCCTCCGGTCACGCCGTTTGCGAACGGTTGAGCGGCGAACTCACCGCGGCCCGCGGGATGGATAGCGACGCCATCTGCGCCTGCAGCCAGTGCGACGGCTTCGAGCGTACCCACACCCACCACCGGGACATTGCGCGAGATCGCAAGTCCCTCAGCGGTGGCGATGCCGACGCGCAGCCCGGCGTAGCTGCCCGGCCCGTGGACCACCACGATGCCATCGAGGTCCTGCTTCCGGGCGCCAAGCAGGGTATCGATCTGCGCCAGGAGCTGCTGGGAATGTTCCTGCTCGCCCTCATGCTGAAGCGAGGCGGTAATGACCCCGTCGACGGCCAAGGCGAGCGCGAAGACAGGGGAAGCGGTATCGATAGCGAGGGTCGTGCTCACGCGGCGCGCAGGGAGTCGACGAGTTGTTCGCCGCGGGGGCCGCGCGGAAGGAAGCGGAGCCGCCGCTGCCGATCAACATCACCGTAACGAAGTTCGATGACGAGGCCATCGCCGGGGAGCAGGTCCGCGCCGCGCTCGGGCCATTCGATGACGAGCACGCCCTTTTCGGCGTAGTCCCAGAGTCCGAGATCGTCGAGCTCTTCGACGCCTTCAATACGGTAGAGGTCGACGTGGTAGAGGTGCTCGCGGCCCTTGTACTCGTTCATCAGGACGAAGGAGGGGCTGTTCACCTGTCCGGAGTAGCCCAGCCCGCGGCCGATGCCCTGGGTGAGGCACGTCTTCCCTGTGCCCAGGTCGCCGCTCAGGAGCAGGACATCGCCCTTTCGCAACGCCCGGCCAAGCCGCTCACCGACGCTGCGCGTCTCTTCTTCGCCTGTGGTGGCGAGTTCAAACGCATGCTGCTCTGCCATACAAGCCAGTATAGGGAGCACAATTCTTAGACCCCACCGCCGACACGAAGCTGTTAGTTCCGCGCGCCGAAACCGTGGTACTTGCGCAGACGATAGTGCAGGGCCTCGCTGCGCGTTTTTTCGATCAGGCGATTGAGGACGTCCGCGAGGAGGGCAACGCGGCCGCGCGCGTCCGGCACTTCCAGGAGCTGCTGCTTCTCGAACTCCTCCGCCTGGAGCCAGGGGGCGAGGAAGTTCACGAGCGCGTGGGGCGTTCGCGGCAGCCCCATCCCGCGCGCCCACTGGTCGGTGAGCGAGAGGGCAAGCTGGAAGTAGGAGGGGAAGCTCGAACGGACCTGTTCGGCCAACTCGAAGGCGAAAGGGTCCTCCCTGGGCTCCGAATCATCCATGAGTTCGACTTCGCCGAAGGGATAGGGCCGTGGCTCGAGCATGCGGAGCAGCCGAAAGCGGCGGCGGCCGCGCGCGGTCAGGAGGAAGCGGCCATCGGGCGCCTCCTGCCATTGCTCGATGGCCGCCGTGGTACCGATGTCATAGGGAATGGCGCCTCCGCCCACCTCTTCGCCTTCGCGGATGAGGAGCACGCCGAAGACGCCGTCGCTTTCGAGCAGTTCACGGGTCATGACTCGATAGCGCTCTTCGAAGATCTGGAGCGGAAGGGGCATTCCGGGAAAGAGAACCGTACGCAGCGGGAAGAGAGGGATCTCCACAGCAGCTCCGGGGCGCCATGCTGGCCCGATTATGTCAGCGCGAGCAGGCACGGGCGACTACGGAGCCTTCAGCTCAACGGTTGCACCAATCTGTACGAGGATGTCCGCGGTGGTCGTGACCTCGCCGTTCTCCCCGCCTGCGCGAAGCTGCAAGAGGCCGGCGAGCTTGCCCGCCGTGTAGTCCTTGCCGGTGAGGTTGTAGATGCCCGGGGCGTGATCGTCCCCCTCCGTCACGGTGATCCACTGGGGAGGAACACCGTGGGCGGCGAGGTGGTCGGCGATACGCTCGGCTTCGCCGACGCTCCCTGCGGGGTACTGGACGGTGATCATCGGCGCTTCGTCGCGCACCCGCGGGTCGGCGAGGAAGGTGTCGATAATCGCGTAGACCTCGTCGAAATTGGGCAGCAGGATCAGCGCGCCATCCTCGGCGATACCCGAATAGAGCGCGGGCCCGAGGGAGAACGACTCGATGTTCTCAAGGTCGAGGTCGCGGGCGAGCAGAGCGAGACCGGGAATAAGGCCATTATCGACGTCGGTGACGATGGCATCCCGGTAGGAGCTCCAGAGCTCGGGGAGGCGGGTAATGAGACCGAGGGAGAGCGCCTGGCGGGCAACGGCCTTAATCACGAGCTGCTGCCGTTCGATGCGCTTGAGGTCGCCATCGACACGCACACGGGAGTAGCCCAGCGCCTGTGCTCCATTCATGTGGTGTTCGCCAGCCTCGACGGTCCGGTCCTCGAAGTCATCCAGCGTGTCGGTGCTGAAGTCGCTCACGGTTTCGGGGACGCTGATATTGATGCCACCGATCGCGTCAATGAGCCGCACGAAGCCCACCCAATCGATCACGACGTATTGGTGGATGTCGATGTGGTAGTTGTACTCCACGGCGGCGACGGCAGCGGCGGGCCCGCCGCCCGGGTAGCCATAGATCGTCCCGTAGGCGTAGGCGGCGTTGAGCTTGGCGGCTCCCCAGGTACCCGGTTCACTGCCGGCGGGGACGTTCGCCCAGAGGTCGCGGGGAAGTGCGAGCATCTGAACGCGGCCCGTGGCTTTGTCGATGGTCGCGATGAACATCGTGTCGCTACGGGAAGGCTCGTCGAGGCTCATCCATGGGCGACGGTCGAGGCCCATGACGAGGATGTTGAGCTGTTCGCCGCGGGTCCAAGCCCGTTCCTTTTCGGAGGTGACGCCGGGAAGCGACACGTCGATGCCGATTTTGGTGCCGGGGACGAAGGCAGGGACGCTGCGAATCTTGAGTTCGTTGCCAGGGAACAGGTAGCCATCGATGCGCTGGTAGCTTGCGAGCGAGGCGTAGGCGCTGCCCGCAGCGAGCCAGAGGATCACGGCGATCCATCCGGCCCGGGCGACTCGCGAGTGGTGCCAGGGAATCTGCATGCGATTCCTCATCGTTAGTGACGGCGTATCCCAATCTCGGAGAAGATAGGGTATGCCAAACAAACTGCTGATAAAGGACGCGGTGCTCGCGCTCCCTTCGGGGCCGATGCGCTGCGACCTGCTCTGCGACGGGCATCGTATCGTGGCTATCGGTCGTGCGCTCGAAGCCGACGGAGCAGCGCAGTTTAACGCGAACGGACTGACGCTGGGCCCGGGGTTTGTGGATATCCACGTCCATGGTGGCGGTGGATACTCGTTCTTCTCCAGCGACCCACGCGAGGTGACGGCCTATGCGGCGTGGGCGCCCCGGAAGGGAGTCACCTCCCTCCTTGTGAGCACAGTTGGGCCGAACGCGGACGAGACAACCGCCATGCTCGCGAGCCTGGAGCCCGCCATCGGCGTCCATTCGCCGGCCGCGGAAGTGCTTGGCTTTCATCTCGAGGGCCCGTTCTTGAATCCTGCGAGGCGCGGGGCCTTCCACCCGGACATGCTGCGCGAGCCGGTACGCGAGGAGTTCCTGCGCTACCAGGAGGCGGCACGGGGGCACATCCGGCAGGTGACGTTCGCGCCTGAGCTACCCGGGGCGCTGGCACTCGCTTCGGCGATCGTGGTCAGCGGCGCCACCGCAGCTATCGGCCACACAGACGCAACGCTGCAGGAGACGAATGCTGGCTTCGAGGCGGGCGCCTGCCATGTCACGCACCTGTTCAACGCAATGCGGCCGATGCACCAGCGTGAAGGGGGCCCCATCGTTGCGGCCCTTCTGAACGACGATGCAACGTGTGAATTGGTCTGTGACGGCGCCCACGTTGCCCCGGAGGTGCTGCGACTCGCGTACCGGGCGCTGGGGCCGAACCGAACAGTCGTTGTGACGGACAACCTGCACCTGGCCGGGACGAATACCGCGATGGGACACTTCGGCGGCCTGGAGGTCGAGGCGGAAACGGGCGTGGCGAAGCGGCGCGACGGCACCATTGCCGGCAGCGTGGAGACGATGGACCAACACTTTCGGAACGCCGTGCGGTTCCTCGGCATCGACCTCGCGACGGCGTTTCGGCTCACTAGCTCGAACCCGGCGCGGGTCGCCGGTGCGGGGAAGCGCAAGGGCCTGCTCGAGCGCGGGTACGATGCCGACCTTGTGCTGCTCGACGGAAACGTCGAAGTCGTGGCGACCGTGTGCCGGGGCGACCTCGTTTACCTGGCAGATGAGGGACGGACGGCGTAGTCCTCGCGAAGCACTTCGATCTCCGCTTCGCCCGTGGTTGGTTCGCTCGCGGGGAGCATCCCGAGCATTCGGTAGATCGGCGCCGGGGCTTCGTCGCGAAGCTGGCCCGAGAGCAGCCAGAGCATGACGGCAGTGAACCCGGCGACTGCAACAAGGCCAACCGAACCCGCGATATCAAGCGCGAGCGAGTCCGGCCCCTGCTGACTGAAAAGCGCATCGCCTTCGACCATGTACACAAGAAAGTTCCATGTGCCATGCAAGAGGACGGCGGCCGGGTAGCCCAGCAAGTAGCGCGGGCGGCCCCGAAGGAGCCCGTACAGGGTCAGCGCGCCGAGCCCCGCGGCGAGACCATGCATCGCGGCCGTACCGGCGCGCGCCACCGCGAAGAGCCACCAGGTGTCGACCGCCTGGTCGGCATTTTGGAGCGAGGGGTCGACGACCACGATGCTGTTCGTGAACGTTTCGAGCAGGTTGAAGCCAGTCCCGGCCATCACCCCCCAGGCGAAGCAGCGGGCGGCCCCACCGCGACGGAAAAAGAAGAGGGCGACGATGAGGGCCTTGAAGAGCTCTTCATTGAGCGGCGCTACGACAGAGAGCGTTGAAACGTCGAGGAAGATACCCCACCCCTGGGGGAGCGTCGCGAGGCGATCGGCGAAATCGGGCAAGTTGGGGTTGCCGTGGCGGTCGACCAACAGGCTGCCAAGCACCCCGAGGTAGGCGGTGTTGACGATGCCGGCGAGCGTCGTGGCACCGACCGCACCGTAGATGATGGCGCTCGTCCATTCGCGCCAACTCACGGGCCAGGCAAAGGGGTGTGCGCGGAGGTAGCGGCGGGCGACAAGGGCGGCGACGCCGAGTGATGGCACGGCCACCATCGCGGCGTTCACGAACGGGAAGAGCCAGGGGGCCGTCTCCGGGTTGTTGGCGATGAGCTGGCCGATGCCGACCAACAGCGGGAAGAGCGGCAGGGAATACCACAGCCAGCCGGTACGAAGCGGAGAGGAGCTGGCACCGCCAAGCGCCGATGCGGCCTGGACGAGGAGGAAGCCCCCAAGGCCCGCGTAGAGCAACGCCGATCCGAGGACGAAATTCAGCTCATAGAGGCGCGTCTCGGGGTCATCGTCTTCGAGGCCAGGAATAGCAAACAGGATGAGCAACCCGCCGAGGAAGCCGAAGGCGCCCACGACCACAGCCATGCCAGTGACGGTTCCACGGCGACGGATGCGTTACTCCCCTTCGAAGCGATGAATCGAGCCGGCGGTGACGACGAAGCGGCCCGAGGCCCGGGTGAGGACGTCGCGAACGCGGTCGGCATCGGCAGTCGTGATGATCGTCTGCTGGAAGCTGTCGAAGTACTCGAGCACGCCCTTGCGCCGGCGCGCATCGAGTTCGCTGAGGACGTCATCGAGCAGGACCACCGGGTCGTCTCCGAGGCACTTGCGGAGATAGCTGGCCTCGGCGAGGCGCATGGAGAGCGCGGCGGTGCGCTGTTGGGCGCGGGAGGCGAAGGAGTCGGCAGGGAACTGGTTGATCTCGATGTTCACGTCGTCGCGGTGGGGACCAACGAGCGTGGAACCGGCGCCGATTTCGCGGTGCCGGAGGTTGCTCAATGCCCGCAGCATCCGGGCGGTCCACTCGGTCTCGTCGATGGGGCAGTCGTGTTCGTCGAGGCCCCCAAGCGCGGGACGATAGGTCATGGTGATGGTTTCAGCCTCATCGCTCAGGCGCTCCATCTGCAGGGCGCCTTCCATGGCGAGATGGCCGAGGGCATCGGCGCGCGCGAGCATGATGATGCCGCCCGCGTGCGCGAGTTCCTGGTCCCAAAAGGTCAGTTCAGCGGCGGAGGCTTCGCGAGCCTGGACGCGCTTGAGCAGGCTGTTTCGCTGCTGGAGTACCCGCGCGTACTTCTGCATCGCGCGGAGATAGCCGCGGTCGACCTGGGAGATCATCATGTCGAGGTAGCGGCGCCGCAGGAGCGGGGGACCAGCGACGATCTCGATATCCAGCGTGGTGAACAACACCGCACAGAGCTGCCCCACCGCCTCGGAGGCGCGCTTGGAAACACCGTTTACACGCACCCGCTTCCCGGCGCGGTAGCTGGAGCCGGTGGTGCGACCAACAACCGCGACTTCGAGCTGAAGGTTTCCTGCGGAACGTTCGACCTGGCAGGCGAGACGCGCGACCGGGAATTCGCTGTCGAGGATGTCGCGGCGGACAAGGTCGGCGTCGGTGCTTGCACGGCTAGAGCGGAGCGTGGAGAGGAGATAGATGGCTTCGAGGAGGTTGCTCTTGCCCTGTGCGTTATCTCCGACGAATACATTCAGACCACGATCCAGGTCGAGTTGCACCTGGCCGTAATTGCGGTAGTTCGCGATCTGCAGGTCGAAGATGAACACGGTGTGGCGCGAGTATAACCGACTTGCTTCTGCATTGGCTTACTTTCCGTAGCTCCTGACATCTCTCCTGCATCTCGGGTCTGCAACGGGACAGAATAATTGACGCCGGGCAGCCGCTACCCGGGGTCCTGTCGCTCACGCAACCAGGGAAGCAGCCACCGGCGATAGAGGACAACGGCACCCACCAGGATCAGGAAAAAGTACCAATGCGACCAGACAACGATGGCAACGAGAACGGCGAAGACCACCGCGAAACTGACGAGGACAAGGAGACAGCAAGACAGCGCGCCAGGGTGGCGCCAGAGGCCGTAGGCCGCGCCAGCGAAAACACCCCACCAAAACCACGGCCAAACGCCCTCGTCCCTGGTCTCTTCCCGCCCCTGCTTCGCCGCCATGCCTCTCCCTTTCCGGTAGCGCGACACTATCCGACGAGTGCGACAAGGGGTGACGCAGGCAGACGACTTTGTGGCGAATCAAGGCCAGATCTGGAAAGCGCACATGCGAGTGCTGTAGTCTCGAAGGATGTTCGGAGGGTCCATCCGGGTCGCCCGCATTCGCGGCATCAGCATTGAGCTGCATCCTTCGTGGCTCATCATCCTCGCACTGGTCACATTCACGCTCGCAAACGGCGTGTTCCCAGACCAGTACGAGAACTGGAGCACGGCCACGTACTGGGTGGTGGGGACGATTGCCTCGGTGCTGCTGTTCGCGACGGTGCTGATTCACGAATTGGCGCACGCGCTCGTGGCGCAACGGCGGGGCATTGCCGTCCCGAGCATCACGCTGTTCATTTTTGGCGGCGTCTCCAGCCTCGAAGAGCAACCACGTTCGGCGGGCGAGGAGTTCATGATCGCCGCAGCGGGACCACTCACGAGCCTGGTCATCGCGGCGCTGACCCTCGGCCTCTGGTTTGCGTTCGAGGATGTGAACCAGCAAGCGCGGGCAGTCCTGGGATACCTGGCGACGGTGAACCTGCTGTTGGCGGTGTTCAACATCCTGCCGGGGTTCCCACTCGATGGCGGCCGCGTATTGCGGTCGATCGCCTGGAACCGGACGAAGAGCTTCCGGCGTGCCACGCGCATCGCGGGCGGTGTGGGCGAACTGTTCGGCTACGGATTGATGGCGATCGGCGTCTTTTTGCTGCTCGGCGGGCTGGCGCTCAACGGCCTCTGGTTGATGTTTATCGGCTGGTTCCTGCTTGGTGCAGCACGGGCGGAGACGTCCCGGTTGAAGCTTGACACGATTCTCGCAGGCTTGCGCGCCCGCAACGTGATGCGCGAAGACTTCCCACAGGTGCGGCCCGGCACATCGCTCCAGGAGGTTGCGGACGACTTCATGGTGGGCCACGGCGAACGGGCCGTCGTGGTCGCGCTCGGAGGATCGGTAAGCGGAATTATCACGGTGAACGACATCCGTCACGTCGCGCGGGAGGCGTGGCCGCAAACGCCAGCGCAACAGGCGATGACACCACGGGAAAAGATCATCACGGTCGACGTGGAAACGCCTGCGCTCGACATCCTCCACCTGCTGGCCGAGAAGGGGCTGAACCAGGTGCCAGTGCTGGAGGATGGGCGGATGGTCGGGCTTGTGACGCGGAGAGAGCTGCTGGAACGCGTTCAGCTCGCGGAGTCGCTGGCGCCCGACGAGTTGCCGGAGCCCCCAAGCGAGGAGCAACGGCACCACCCACAGCCCTGAACCCCTACGAAAGGGCGAGCCCCAGCGCGAAGAGGACGCCGAATACCAGGTCGAACTGAGCCGTCGCCTTCAGGACAGGGTTGAGGGCGAGGCCGCGGACATCGGCGTAGACGGCGCGTGCCGGCTTTCGCGCGGCCGGCAGCGAGAGAAGTACCAGCAGGACTGCGACCGAAGCGCCCGCAGCGAGGGTGCCGAGGGCCAGCAGGTACGCCGCCGTGAGCAGCAGGAAGTACCAGGCACGCGTGCCGTTCCGGCCAAGAACAACGGCCAGGGTCGTCTTGCCAGCCGTCCGGTCGGTGTCGATGTCGCGAAGGTTGTTCACCACCAGGATGAGGGTGACAGTGCAGCCCATGGGCAACGACGCAAGCCATGCGAGGCCAGAGACATCGCCGGCCTGCACGTAGTGCGTACCGGCGACGGCGACGACGCCGAAGAACACAAACGTGAACAGGTCTCCCAGGGCGTGATAGCCGATCGGCCAGGGGCCGCCCGTGTAGATCAATGCCGCGACGATGCTGGCGAGCCCAACCGCGACGATGGGCCAGCCACCGACGGCAACCAGGTACATGCCGGCGACGAAGGCGAGCCCGAACGCGATCCACATCCCGCCGACGACTTCCCGCTGGGAGAGCAGGCCGAGCTGGGTGACGCGTGGCGGCCCAAGGCGCTCATGGGTGTCGGCGCCACGCCGGAAATCGAACAGGTCGTTCGCGAAGTTCGCGCCGATCTGCAGACAGAGCGCGCCGAAGAGGGCCGCGAGCATGGGCAGGAGCGAAAACGCGTCAGCGGCGATAGCGGTACCAGTGCCGACGGCCACAGGCGCGACCGCGGCGGTGAGGGTTGGCGGCCGCACGGCGAGGCGCCATGCGGTGAGCTTCCCCGGACGGTTCTCGACGGTGGCGGCGGTCATTGTCGCACCGCCATGATCGACTGCGCGGCGCCGAACGCATGGCGGCGCTTGGTGATTCGCGCGAACCCGGCCTCGCGGAGCATAGCTACAAGTTCGTCTTGTGACGGCATGTAGACCGTCGACTGGGGCAGGTAGCGGTAGGCGGAGCGATCGGACAGCAAGCCGCCGACAAACGGCACGACGCGCTCGAAATAGACGCGATGGCCCGCTCGAACGACGGGGTTCGCCGGACGGTCAACTTCGAGCAGGCCAAGGCGTCCGCCCGGGGCGAGCACACGAGCCAACTCGACGAGCATATCCGGGATGGAGGTGAAGTTGCGCAGGGCGAAGCCGGAGACCGCGACTGTGATCACGCCATCTCGCAAGGGCAGGCGGAGTGCGTCGCCCTGGACGAGTTGCACCGGGGCGAGGCGGCGCGCCTGTGCACCGCGCAGCATCTCTCTCGAAAAGTCGAGGCCGACGACGTGACGTGTCTCGAGGCGTGCGAGCTCGGCGAAGTCGCCGGTACCGCAGGCGAGGTCGAGGACGTAGTCCTCATCGCCGATATGGAGGCGGCGGATCAGCTCTTTGCGCCAACGTTGGTCCATGCGGCCCGTCATGAGCCGGTTCATGCGGTCGTAGCGCGGCGCGATACGGTCGAACATACGCTGTACCGCGACAGCTTTCTCTTCAGGTGGGGGAAGCTCGCTCATCGCCACACAGTGTCTAGCCGAACGCGCGGATGCGAAAGCCGGGGGCGCTTCGCATCGGTGCGCGGCCTTACGCCGGGCTGCTACGCTGCGCGCATGTGCCGAAGCATCAAGACGCTACGAAGGAAAGACGAGCGACCAACGGCGGAAGAGATAGAGGCGGCCGCACTCCAGTTTGTGCGCAAAATCAGCGGCTATCGCGCGCCATCGCAGAAGAACAGGGAAGCGTTCGACGCAGCCGTGTCCGAGGTAGCGGAGACGTCGCGCCGGTTGTTGGAGGCGGTGGGCGCTCCGCCGGTAGAGGAAAGCGCAGGCCCTAGCCTTCCGCGCCGATGACCACATCCCAGGCGCGGATGCGCCAGGTGGTGACAAGTCCGTTGGCGACGTAGGGGTCTTCCTGCACGAATGCCTCGACGACGCTGCGATCATCCGTGTTGAAGATGATGACGGCGCCGTCGAGCGGGTCGGCAAATGCCCCTGCCATCTTCACGATGCCCTTGCGTTCGAGGTCGCGAAGGAGGTCGAGGTGCTGTGCGCGAAACGGCTCGCGCTTCGGAGCCACATCTTCGACGTAGTTGTAAAACAGGATGTGCATCGGCGCAGCCTCATGGGGTGGTTGCCGCGGTCACGCCTCGGCAGGCGGAAAGAAGACGGTTGGCCGGACCTTAAGGTGGCCCCGGCCAACCGTTCGTGCTCACCGGACAGGCACTAGGCGCGGCTGCGAAGCCACTCCTCGATCTGCGGCCGGTGCTCGGCAAAGTGATGCACGCCAGCGCCGTCGAGGAGGCGATTGCCGACCTTCGGCCTGCCCTTTTCAGGGTCCATGCCATAGAACGACTCATCGAGTGCCTTGGCGGCGGCGTAGTACTGGTGGAAGGCGTTATCCCAGTCGTCGAGCGCAGCGGGGCCGTCCTTCGACTGCTGGGCGAAGCGCGCGTTCCAGGGCTCGGGGTCGCTATAGTCGACGCCTTCCGGGGTCGGCCGCTCCCCCTTCCCGACGCGTTCGATGGCGCCGGACATCTCGCGGAACCAGCCCGCCATATGGGCGAGGAGCTTGTTCAGGTTCCACTCGCCGAGAAACGTTTCGTGGTACGCCTCGTGCGGGAGATCCGCGATCTGCTCGCGGAACCCGGTGTAGGCATCTTCGAGCTGGGTGATTGCAGCCGACTTGTCCATTGCGGACTCCTTTCAGGCGATGCCTGCGAGTTGCTTCGCGTAGTCCATCGTGCGCTTCGCATCATACGCGCGATAAATCATCAGCTTCTCGGCTTCGAGCGAGCCTTCAGCGTGGATGGCGAGGACCGCATGGTAGCCACCGAATTCGCCGGTGGTGAGGTCGCTGACCATGTTCATGGCGCGAGTGCGGACTTCACCGTCGTAGCCAGCGCGGCCACCAAGGTACTTGCGCAGCAGGTCGCCCGTCTCCGGGTTTTCGAAGTCTTCGACGCCAGGGCCGGTCACGAGCATGCCTCCCGCGATGTCCTGCACGTGCTGCAGAGCCTCGTGG
>JALOAP010000517.1 GCA_023228745.1 Dehalococcoidia bacterium
ACCGGCCACCCAAACGGCCACGGCCACGCCCACACCGGCCCTCTCCGCCAGTGAAGTCACGGTCGCGGCCGACCTCCCGCTGCCAGCGGGCGTCGCCTTGCTCATTGGCGAAAGCGGGTACGGCCACGGCGTTGGTGGGTATCTGCAGCTCCGGCGCCTCTACCGCCTCGGCAACGCTGCGGCCCAGGACGAGGTCCTGCTCTCGATGAAGGACCTCGGCGAAAACCGGCTCATCACCGGCCTCGTCGCGGACCAATATGGCGCCCTCATGATGTCCCGCTGCGAAGGCGAACACTGCTCCTACGAGGGCAATGTCGTGGACGCCGAGACCGCGTTCCTCCGGTCGGACGACGGCGGCGTGAGTTGGCACGAGGTCTACCGGCGCGAAGGCCGCTGGTGGCTGCGCAGCGCCGCCTTCGACCAGTGGTACGCCGTCAGCTTCGAGGGCGACGGCGCGCCGGTCATCGCCGTCCCCTCGGGGGAAGCTGTGGCGCGCCCCGGTTCGGCGCTCGACCACGATGCGCCCCGCTCCACCAGCGGGACCATCACCTGGATTCATGCGGAGCTACCCATGCTCGTCGACAGCAGCGGCAGCTCCCGCCTGAAGTCAGATTTCACGCCGGGGTTCCAGCTCCAGGAGATCCTTTGGGGGCCGAACGGGGAGGACTCGTTCGTTGCGACGCACCGCGAGGGCGACCGCGACGCCACCTACGTCCAGTTCAGCACCAAGCAGACACGCGGCATCCTGCGGCTCCCCGGCCCGGCGGAACTCTTGCAGTGGATCGCGCCAGCGCGCATCGTCGTCACGGCGGACACCGGGCCGCGCCCGGGCTGCGAAGCCCACCCCGGCGTCGCCCCGGCCATCCTCGATCCCCGCGCCGCGACGCTCGCCTTCGTGGCCGAGTTCTTCGAAGCAGGGTGCCGCGGTGGCACACAACGGGTGCTGGCTGTGCAACAGGGAGTATCCGCGCGCGTCGAGACGCCCGGCGACTGCCTGAACCTGCGCGAGGAGCCGTCAGAGTCCGCGGCCATCATCACCTGCCTGCCCCACGGGACACTCCTTGGCTTCCGGCTCGGCATGAGCCCCCAGGAGCGGTGGTGGCCGGTCATATCGCCGCTTGGCACGCCCGGCTGGGTCGATTCCGGCTACCTCGTGCGCTGAGCCTCGAGCTCTGCCAGCCGCCGTTCGAGCGCAGCCACGCGCTCCTGCGTGAGCGTGAGCCCGAGATGCACGCTGTGGCCCCGCTCGTCGATGAAGCGCAGCGCCACCTCCCCGGTGAGCCGCGCAGGGTCGGCCGTCGGGCGGACGCCGTTCGCCGCGAGCACCCGTTCGAGCCGCGCCACCCGCGCTTCGAGCGCCGGCGGCCGCGGCACGAAGTCGAGCGGGTCCCGGAGTTGCGAAAAGTCGAGCGCGAACCAAGGCGAGGTACCCACCGCCCAGTGCAGGTGTGCCCCGAAGGCCACACCGGTCTGGCCCACGTAGCCAATGATGTCGCCCGCGGCCACCTCCCCTTCGGGTGCCGCGAACGCGCTCAGGTGGGCGTAGGCCGAGTACCACGGCGTGCCCGGGTGGTCGATGAGCACCCAGTTGCCGAACTCCCATGCGCGCTCGGCAAGCGAATGCCGCCGGAGGACGCCGGCCGCCGGCGCGCGCACGGGTGTCCCTTCGTTCGCGGCGATGTCGACGCCCCCGTGCCGCCGCCCGGTCACCGAGACCTGGCCGAAGACCTGCGTTATGGGCCCAGTCACCGGCTGCCCTTCGATGGTTGTGCCAACCGCGTTCGCGCCGCGCAGCACCGTCTGTGCGAATACGAGCTCTGCCATGGTTCCTCCCGCCGTTTCGCACCACCGTGGCCACGGGCGGGCGCGAAGCCCTACGCAGGGTTGGCACCGGCAGGGAGCGGACTCGCACCTGCCTTCGGCATCGCTGCTGGCTGTAGCAGCTCCAGCTCGGCGGCGATGTGCTCTGCCCACGCATCGATCTCAGCCCAGTCGCGGTAGTCGCCGTAGCGCCCACCCATCGCCCGGAAAATCACATTGCCGATGAACGACGTGTGGCGGCGATAGAACGCCCCCGCAAACCGATGATGGTCGCGCGGACCGAAATCGGGTTCGAACTCGGCCAGGCCCTTCGGGTCGCCGGCGTGTGCAATCATCCACCAACCAAGGCGCCCCAGCCCGGCGTGCGAGCCGACGCTGAACGCCCACACCGGCCGCGCTGCCAGCGCCTCGCAGTTGCGCCGCAGGAACTCGCTCCCTTCGCGAAGCCAGGCGCCATTGTGGATCGCACTACCCATGACCACCGCATCGTAGACACCGGCATCGGCCACCCTGGCGAGGCTGCGGATATCGACCGAATTGCCGTGTTCGCGCAGCCGACCACCGATGCGCTCCGCGATCTCTCGCGTGGATCCGTGCGCACTTGCGTAGCCAACGAGGATAACCATGCTGCACCTCCCGCGGGTTCGTATCCAGCCGCTCGAGCGTCTCGCCCAGCGCTTGTAGCGCGAAG
This sequence comes from Dehalococcoidia bacterium, assembly GCA_023228745.1. Classification (GTDB taxonomy): domain Bacteria; phylum Chloroflexota; class Dehalococcoidia; order Tepidiformales; family Tepidiformaceae; genus JALOAP01. The sequence continues at coordinate 2,513 of JALOAP010000517.1, forward strand.
GATCGAGGGGTGCGCTGTCGCGGTCCGGGTGGCCCGTATCGGCCGCCGGGAGCATGCGGGCCGCGTAGCTTTGGGGCCCGAACCCGCGACAGGACATGGCGCAATGGCCGAACACCTAAAATATGACAAGCCGACGATTCCTCGACATTGGCCCTCGTATTCAGGCTGAACGGCCACTAGCAGGGTGTTGAAGAAGGGATCGGCTTAACGGGACGGATGTGGGATCGTGGCTTCAGGCGGAGGAGGGCACGATGCGCGGACGCGAAGAAGAGCAGGGGGAGATCCT
>JALOAP010000518.1 GCA_023228745.1 Dehalococcoidia bacterium
TGTGCCTGGTTGCGCTGCTCAACCGCTTCGAGCTTCTCCAGGAGTCCGTCGCTCGCGGTGTCGCCCGTGCGCAGGCCAAGGTCGTCGCACGTGTCGGCTGAGAACAGGAGTTCCCGGCCATCGCTGAGCACTACCAGCCGCTGGCGGCCGTGGCGAACCGTACGAATTTCGGCGATCAGCGCGGGTTGGGGAGGTTCGTCCATACGCTCCAGTTATCGCCCAGCGATTGCCACCGGTTCGTCATCGGCCGCGGCACCGGAGGCCGGCACAAGCCCTGCTTCGCGACGGACGTCGTCCTCAATCTGCTGCGCCAGCTCAGGGTTATCGGCAAGGAACTGCTTCGCGTTCTCACGCCCCTGGCCGATCCGCTGGTCGCCAAAGCTGTAGAACGCCCCGCTCTTGGTCAAGATGCCGTATTCCACTCCAAGGTCAACGATGTCCCCCGTGCGGCTGATGCCACGCGGTTCGTTGAACATGATCTCAAACTCGGCCTGCTTGAACGGCGGCGCGACCTTGTTCTTCACGATCTTCGCTTTCACACGGTTGCCGACGATGTCGGTCCCCCGCTTCACCGACTCCACACGCCGGATTTCGATGCGAACCGAGGAGTAGAACTTGAGGGCGCGTCCGCCCGGTGTCACTTCGGGATTCCCAAAGACGACGCCGACTTTTTCGCGGAGCTGGTTGATAAAGATGACAGCGGTGCTGGTCTGCGAAATCGTCGGCACGAGCTTCCGCATCGCCTGTGACATCAGGCGCGCCTGCAGGCCCATGTGTGAGTCGCCCATCTCGCCTTCGATCTCCGCGCGCGGCACCAGCGCGGCTACCGAGTCGACCACGATGCAGTCGATGGCGTTCGACCGCACGAGCGCTTCGCAGATCTCGAGTGCTTGCTCACCGGTGTCCGGTTGGCTGACCAGGAGGTCGTCGATGCGGATGCCGAGATCCCGGGCGTAGCCGGGATCCATTGCATGCTCGACATCGATGTAGGCGGCCGTACCGCCCGCCTTCTGTGCCTCGGCGATGACGTGCTGCGCGAGGGTGCTCTTCCCTGCCGATTCCGGACCGTAAATCTCGGTCACTCGGCCGCGGGGGATGCCCCCAACGCCGAGTGCGATATCCAATGCCAACGAGCCCGTCGAGACGGAGGCAATCTGCATTTGCGATTGCCGCTCGCCCATGCGCATCACCGTCCCGCGCCCGAACTGCTTCTCTATCTGTCCGAGCGCCGTCTCCAGGGCTCGTGCCCGATCCTGATCCGTCATTCGTCACCGCCGTAGAACTGCTGCGCTATTGTACCATTGCACCTAGCGCGAGGCGCATGCTAGAACGCAACCGGTCGCAGAACAGTGTTCGAATTTGCTGCGCTCAGGCGCCCGCGGCCAGGAGTAGAGCATGCAGTCACGGCTCGGTCACATCCAGGTCAACGTTACCTCGGAAAACCTTCCCTTCTACCGCGACCTCATGGGCTTTCTCGGGTGGAAAACCATCCACGACGCCGAATTCGGGATCGGAGTCGAGGCAGACGGCGAGCCCAGCATCTGGTTCGTGGCCGCCGCGAACGGGGCGGAGAATGACTACGATGGAGCCGGTATGAACCACCTCGGGATACACACGGGCAGCCAGGCCGACGTGGATAACGTCGCCGCCTTCTTGAAGGAGCGGGGCGTCCCGGCCCTTTTCGAGACGCCGCGCCATCGCCCCGACTTCGCGCAGGACGAAAACTCCACCTACTACCAGGTCATGTTCGAATCGCCCGACCGCGTGCTGTTCGAGGTGGTCTACCGGGGACCAAAGGGCGAGTAATGGCACGGCTCGCTGTCCGGGTCACACCGCGCGCCTCTCGCGATGAGGTCAAGGGGTTCAATGACGAAGGCGCGCTCCTCGTGCGGGTCACGGCGGCGCCTACCGACGGCGCCGCTAACGCGGCTGTGACGAAGCTGCTCGCGAAGGCGCTCGGACTTCCCTCGCGCGACGTTGTCATGGTGTCCGGCGCTTCCGCACGACAGAAGCTGTTCGAGGTGCCGCTCGAAGAACCGGAGATCCGGCAGCGTCTTTCCTGATAGCAGGGGACCGAAGCGACACCGATTTCGGCCCGTGAGGCCATCATACTCTGCGCCAACTACGCCATCATGACGTCCATGAAGGGTGCGCTTGCGCCACCGGCCGGAAATCATTTGCTTGCGTGGCTCGGGATGCCGTTCCTGGCGATCGCCAACGGCACACTCCGCGAGCTGACATATGGCCGGCGCATGGGCGAGGACGCTTCCCATAGCCTGTCGACGCTGCCCTTGCAGGTGTTGATCGGCGTCTACACCGCCCTTGTCGCACGGCGCTGGCCGTTGCAGACCCGAGCACAGGCGCTCGCGGTGGGTGCCGGCGGCTTCCTGTTCGCGACTGTGTTTGAGTTCGGCTTCGGCCGGCTCGAAGGGCGCTCATGGGGCGAACTCGTCCGCGATTACAACATCCTGGCCGGTCGCCTCTGGATCGTGATCCCGCTCGCACTGCTGGTTGCCCCCGGGTTGCACCGGCGGCGACAGCAACGCTCCGCTCAGAAAGCAACGGAGAACATGCCAGGCGCCTGGCTGGCCGAGTAACCAGCGTCTAGCTCCCGTCCTTGCTATCGTGGACGTTCGACCCACCGCAGCCAGCGGCCGGGATCACGACACAAGGACTCTCCGTTGCCCGCACCTGACCTCGATACCATCGTCTCGCTCTCGAAGCGCCGCGGCTTCGTGTTTCCCGCGGCCGAGCTCTATGGCGGCTTCGCGAACACCTACGACTACGGTCCGCTT
>JALOAP010000519.1 GCA_023228745.1 Dehalococcoidia bacterium
CGGATGTCAGAGGACCCTTCGGCCATTCAATAAAATCCTCGCGCGGAAAGTCATTAAGAAGTAACTCCCATGTTTGCGGCGCAAAAGCCAGTTTAGTGTAATCTTCGCCGTATTCGCGGGCGGCTCGGATCCAATCATCGATTAAGTCGTCCTCGTTCGTATTGCCAGCATCCAGGACGATATCCACACTAAATGAGCATGCCACGACGGCCACCGTACAAACAACTCGAACATATTGTTTTGTGCCGGTATATTCTTTTTCCTGCACTGCGTTATCGTTTGCCGTTGTTACCTGCGTAAAGGTTCCTCCAGCCCAGTCCGACCAGTTTGTATTGTCGTCCGACTCCTGGATCTTTGCGTCGACCGTTCCGCCGGCTCCATTAGTTCCGGAGTTGAGGTTTACCAAAGCACGTTTCCCGGAAACATCCACCGAGCTTCCAGTCAGACTATAACTTGCGGCAATATCATGACTGCCGGGCGCAATGCTCTGCACTATGGATGTGTCGCCGGCGAATGTTTCCGAGTCAATACGGAGGTGGGACTTTACGTCGGCCCTGGTGATAGGCTCAGTTGCCACAGCTGTGATCAGTTTCATATTTCGCAAAGTACCCACCTCCTTAATTGTTGTTTTTCTTTTTCCTAGGCTCTTCTTTTCTGACGGCTTTCCCGGCACTTATAAGCGCGTTTGCAAAATCGAGCGAAAGGTCTTCGGGTGCGCTGTATGCTTTGCCGGAAGCAAGTTCAATTTGTCCGGAACGCCAGAAGTTTTTCAGCATTACAATCTTCATCAGCTCACGCTCCTATCATTAAGCGGGAGGTTAGCCCTCCCGCATGTTATGCAGCTGCTACCGCGCCGTTTGCTGACAGGGCAGTGTAGAAGCAATAGAAATTAATAACACCGGAATCGACCTGTTTTTCAGATTCAATGTCCAGCGTAATGTCGGTTCCGTTTGCGATAATGAATTCTTTCAGGACAGTAATCGCTTCCACACTGGCATCAGGGGAAGCGTCGTGCCAGATTTCGCCCGCATCGATGGCAGTGCAATCAGTGTCGGCAATCAGAGCTACAGCTCCAGCGTCGACGCCAATATTTGCCCCGCCTGCAGACACGACGTTTGTCCCGCACACCGCAACCAGTTTTACAATTACATCACCGGTGACGGTGAAGAGCGGAATATCCACAGTGGCGTTGGCAAATGTGACAGTCTTTCGGGCAATTCCAGAGCCGAACCCTCCGCCGGCCGCAAGGTTTGCGATCGCCGTTGTGATGGCGGCAAGCCTTGTGACAAGACTGCTGTTTGCAACGTCGCCGATAATGGCTGCCAATGTTGCGGTACCGCCGGTATTGGCAAGAGCACCAATAAGAGCCTGCAGGTATTCCTGCCGTTCCAGGATAGAACCGTCAGCATTGCCGGCGACATTTGAGCTGGAGAACACGTTGTTGTTGTCGTCTCGACCGATGGCCACAAGGGATTCATGGAGGATCAGGCAGATATCCTGTCCGACATTTGCTGAAAAGGCGTCGGTTGTGAACGCACCGGTCGCGCTGACATAGTCGGTAATCTTTCTGACCTGCGCTTCGGGAGCGTTTCCGGCAGAGTCGGCATTGTGAAGGATCTGCAGGTAGTATTTGTTGTTGAAGAAGTCATCACCAAAGCCCGCCAAGCCGGCGATGACAATGGTGGTTGTGCTGGCAGTATCGGCAGCAGCTTCGCCCCAGGCAAAGCATCCGGGAGCAACACCGGCAGCAGCAATAGCTTCCTGAAGGTACTGCAGGCGTTCAATCATGGACCCGTCCGGATTGGCGGCAACTTGGTCGGAATTGAAAAGGTTGTTGTTGGTATTTACGCCAAGAATATTGTCAGGATGGTCTCTGTACATAGACTTTCATCTCCTCTTTTCGTTTTTTTTGATAATAAAGAAACCGGACGGCAGATCACTGCGCGTCCGGTTGGGTTACTGGCTGTTGGTTAATAATTAAGACAGCTCCGTGGGCTGGTCTTTGCCCTGATAGGCGTAACCGGTCAGGATGGCCACAGCGGAGCCAAAGGTGGCGCCACTGCAGGCGGACCATTTCAGGATCAGGTTCGGATAACCTTCAGAAAGCTGTTCGGCGTCGATTTCGATAACATAGGTGATGTTATCGTTTGCGGAGACATCAATTCCAGTCGCGGCAGCTGCAGCGGTTCTGTCGCCAAGGGTATCGCCGCCGGCGGTTGTTTCCGCGTAATAACTGAAATCAATTGCGGTGTCGTTTGACGGAGTAAAATCGTCGCATTCCTCAATTGTGATATTGCCGGCATCTGCATCGGTTGAGCCAGCGGTGACAATAATGGTCACATGGGACGCATTCCGCATGCTAAACACAGCAGAGGATACACCAGCAGCAACGTCCTGGGGCGGAAGGATATTGATAATGTGGGCCTGTTCGGCTAACACTGCTCTCATAGTTTTTCATACCTCCTATGGATAATGAGTTTAATTGTTGAAAGTTCAAAGGGCGGTTATGAGCCGCCCGGATTAAGACCTGGTTGCGAGGGTTACAATGGGGGCGAGGTCGTTGGTTCCATTGGCAGGAGTAAGGGCTTTCTTCCACTTCGGTTTGCCATTGACACGCATGCTGAACTTCAGTGTCATTTCGTCTGTCAGGAACTTCACATGAATAGATGATGCACTCTTCAGGCCGCCTTTGCGGACGAGGGCGTATTCACCGAAGTTTCCAAAAACGATATCACCCACAGTGCCGAGGGTCTTGGCTTGCTCTACAGGGATCAGTGGACGGCCAAGACCCT
>JALOAP010000520.1 GCA_023228745.1 Dehalococcoidia bacterium
ATGAAACGATTACTTTTCTTCCCCCTGCTGCTCATTGCTGTATCGGCGTGGGCTGGGCCTCCTTCTGCGCCCCCGTTGAGCAATAACCCCGCATTTGACAGTGTAACGATAGGCGGGGTTGATGTTATGTCTGCTATTGATGAGCAGTATATTGTGTTGTCAACCGGCACACTTGGCACTCCTACATACCTTGAGATAACAGCCGGAAGTTCTGTTTCAACATCCGTAACCGCTGGCACATATTACATTGACCCTGATATGGATATATGGGTTACAAACGATTCTGCGAGCGGGTTGTACGGCGTGACGCTCGATGATGATACAGACATGATTGCAACTACACCAGGGTCGCTTGCCGCCGAAACAGGGCTTGATATTGGCGTTGATGATTTCACGTTTGAGTTTTGGGTATCACTTGCAGGTATGAAAACAACAAATATAAATCGGGTATTTTCTGCTGGATCATCAACACTAAAATTTGAAGTGTATCTTTTTCCAAGCGCGGATTTATCCACGGCTATTGGCGGAAGAGTATATTTGACTGACGGAGAAACCGACTTCAATCCTGTTTCTATTATTTCTGATACCGGGGTCTTGACACATGACGCGCTGGTTCATGCCGTTTTTGTCGTTGATAGAGCCGGGAGCGAAGAAGAGGGGAAGGTTGAATTTTGGGTTGATGGGCAGAAGATTTCCGAAAAAACCGATACGGAAAATGTTGCCCCGGCTGACATTGATATAAGTTCTATTGATTCAGACGGGATAATTGTTGTCGGGGGAACTTTAGGAATGAATGCTGAATGGGATGGCGCAGTATATGATGTAAAAGTTTATAAAGGGCATCTTATGACCCAAACTGAAATACAGGCATCGAATACTGCTGGGCCTGCTCGCGCTATCGGGCAAATGTCTGCACTTCGTGACGCTGACGCGGCCCTTTCGTGGTGGCTATCTTTTCAGAACTCAGCCGAATGGGCAGATCCGCAATATCCAGAAAATGAGTCTGGTTACGGAAATGCTGTGTTCAATAATTTTTTGCAGACTCCTACCCTTGGAGAACGAAGCGAAGGATCATTCCCATCCCCTACAAATGGGACTCGAATAAGGGCGGGATCGCCGAGAGCAATAACACTGGAAACAGGCTACCTGAATATACATTCAACGTCTGCCACAGCAGGGTCTGTACAGATAGTGGAGATTACTGAATGACAACTCCTGCATTTGCACCAGAAGGGTGCAGAATCGGCGGCCTGACATCAACGACTATTGCAATGGTTGGGAGAACAGACAGCGAAGGCGCGAACCTGTATTTAGATATATATAATGACAAAGACAGGTTGAAACTTGTCACCTCAAGTTCAGCGGCATTGCTGACCTCAGATAATAATTATCAAGCAACCGCTTATGTTTCCGGGCTTACCCCAAATAGGCAATATTGGTGGAGAGCGAGGGCTGACGATGGAGCAGGGAACTCATTGAATGGGTCTGAAAATACATGGTCAGCGGGGGTGTTCACAACCCTATCTGAAAGCGCAACCCATTATAAGATTTGTGTTTTGTCTGATAGACCGTGGGGAATGTCACGGAATAATGCAACCTATGTTTCTATGTTTAGGCAGGTCTGCGCCAATCTTGGCAATCTTGGCCTTACTGCAATCTTTTTGCGGGGAGATGTTTATTATTCAGACATTGGGACCGAAGCTGATAATGGGTACTATGACGTTACAAGTTGGTACGTTCCTGTATTGGATGCAGACGCAACGATTGAAAAATATCGCAGTAACTTCATAACAACGCAAAGTCTTATTAACGAATCGAAAAAATTACATGCAAATATTCCCACTTTTTATATGTGGGATGACCACGACAGATGCAAAAATGATTGCGGGGGAAGGGAAGAGGCTACGGGTGATTTAGCTACACGTTGGAACAACGCAAGACAGGCTGGACATGAAGCATACATGGGGTTGAATAAGCCGCTGATAGACGCCGAAGCAGGGAGAACCTGGACACATAATGTCAGTGAAGATAGTTATTATTATATCGACATCCCCCCTGTACGATGGATTGTTACTGATAATAGGTCATTTAGAAGCCTGAAAACTGATACAGACAGTACAAGCAAGACGATGCTTGGCGCAACACAGAAGGCATGGTTGAAAAATCTCATCTTAAATAACGATCAAGATTTTCTCGTAATTCTTTCCCCTATTATGTTTGACGGATACCACGGCTGGAACGAATCTACCAATGATGGATGGGTGAGCTACAGTTACGAACGGGATGAAATTATTGATTATATACAAACTTATGGAAAACCAGAACAGACAATAATTGCATCGGGAGATACTCATATAGGGTGTGTTGCTACCTACAGAGGGGCATCAAGCACAAATTCTGAGATATACGAAATTACAGCGGGACATAATTGGGCTGTCAGCGGACACGATGTTGTGAACGGCTGGAAGGCTGGCGCAACGGGGAACGGAGGCGAGCCAAAATTTTTCTTAAAAAATAAAATGTGTACTGCTTTTTTTGAAGTTTTTTCTAATAGACTTGTCGTTTCAATCATTACGACAGAGGACAGTAAAATTGTCTGGAGCAGAGAGTTCAAAGTTTCGGCGTAACTGCCTGATAATCTCTTGCGCCTGTTTTGCGATATGCGGGGTAATCGGATGCACGGCATTTGCTCCACAGGAAACACTACGAAAAGAGTTGAGGGATTACCGAGAATTGGTTGTGAGGCTGGATGGCAAGGTACTCAACCCCGAAGCGGCAAGCGAAATC
>JALOAP010000521.1 GCA_023228745.1 Dehalococcoidia bacterium
GCGGGAAGAGCACCCTCCTCCGCCTCCTCGCAGGGCTCACCCGGCCAACCTCCGGCACCGTGCGTGCGAACGGCCGCATCTCGAGTCTCCTGGAACTCGGGGCGGGGTTCCACCCGGAGGTCAGCGGGCGCGAGAACGCCGTCCTCAACGGCCTCCTAGCCGGCCTCACCCGCTCCGAGATTGAGCGACTGCTCCCCAACATCGTCGACTTCGCCGGGCTACACGATTTCATCGACCAGCCGATGCGAACCTACTCCGCCGGTATGCACCTGCGACTCGGCTTCGCCATCGCCGCCGCGCTTGAGCCCGAAATCCTGCTCGTCGACGAAGTCCTGGCTGTCGGCGATGCGCAGTTCCAGAAGAAGTGCTATGACCACATCGCCAGCCTCCAGGCTCGCAGCGTCACTATCGTCATGGTGGCCCACGACCTTGCGGCCGTGGAACGGTTTTCGTCGCGAGCGGCGCTAATGGAGCGCGGGCGCATGGTCTCCGTCGGCACCCCGCAGGACATCGTGGCGGAGCACCTCGAACGCCTCGCCCAGAGTTCACCCGAGATTCGCCGCGCGCTCGACGGGCCGGCCGAAGCCAGCGACCCGGGAGCGAAATCGCTGTTCGAATATGAGCTCGAACAGCGCATGGCCGAGGACCCATTCGCAGCCCCGGGCCCGGAGGCGGACGACTGAACGCTCTCGCGACCTCTCCGCGCGTCGCCGTCCTCACCGTGACGACCGATGCCGCCACTCACCTGCCGGCCTACCTGGAGGCGCTCAAGCGGGTCGCCTACGCGAACCTCGACCTATGGGTCGTCGACAACGCCTCCGTCGATGGCTCGCCGGACCTGGTAGCGGAGGTCTTCCCCGGCGCGCATATCCTGCGGAACTCGCGAAACCTTGGCTTCACCGGCGCTTGTAACCTCGCGCTCGAACGAATCGTCGCGGGCGATGCGGAGTTCGTGCTCTTCCTGAACGATGACACGGAGGTGACCCCCGGCTTCCTCGGGCCACTGCTCGCTCTCGCCGACGAACGGACAATGGTCACGCCTCGGACGTATCTCGCAGGCTCGCCCGGCCTCCTCGACGACGCAGCAGGTGAGTTCGACTGGCTTCGTGGCACCTGGCGTAACCGCGTGCTTGGGCGCCCCGAGCGCCAGGGCGAGCAGCGGGTGCATTCCGTGGGTTCGGCCAACCTTTCCTGCCTCCTTGTGCCAACGCCCCTGCTTCGCCGCGTCGGTTTCCTCGACGACAACTTCTTCGTCTACTACGACGACACGGACTTTTGCCGGCGCGCCCTCGCGGCGGGCGGCAGGCTCTTTGTGCAACCCGAGTCGGTCGTCTACCACCAGAAAGGCGCCACCCTGGGCGGGCAACTCTCGCCGTTCGGGTGTTACTACCTCACACGAAACCGCCCCTACCTCATTCGCAAGCACACCCGGTCCAATCTTCGCTACGGCGCCTTCCTCGCGTACTTCCTTGCGACCCGTGTCACGCGAATGGCGCTCTGGGCCCGAGCGCGCCGGTTCGACCTCGTGCGCGCCACGCTCGAAGGGCTCGCCGACGCGCTGGCTGGCCGGATGGGCGAAGGCCGGGGGCTTCGCTGGCGCACCGCGCCCTCCATCGGCAGCCCCTCGGCTCCCGCGAAAGAAACTGCTAAGGCCCCTTAGTCAATTTACGCTTTTCCCTCTTGACGGGCCTTCTGCAGGTCGGTAGGGTCGGGATCAGAAAAGGAGGTGATGCGCATGGATAACAGTAGACGTAGTTCCGGTCGGAGCTCTGCGCAGGAGGTGACCTCCGCCTAGGGCTCTGGCCTTAGCTACGACGTCACTTATGGGGCCGCAAAAGCGGCCCCGTTCTTTTTGTCCCCGGCTATCTGTGTTAGGCGGCCTGGCGTAGCTCCCGCCGCGCCATCCACTGCAACCCCTCGCGGTGCTAAAGTCCGGGACGAGACTTCCGGATGAACGCAAACCTCCCCTTTCGCCCAGATCGCTTCCAGGGCGCATTGACCACCAGTGCGCTCGGCCGTTTCCTGACCTACCGGTCAGCGGTCGACACCACCATGGAACTGGCTCGCCGTGCGGCCGCGGAAGGCGCACCCCACGGCACGCTTATCCTCGCCGAGACACAGACGGCAGGCCGCGGTCGCAAGGGCCGGTCGTTTCACAGCCCGCCTGCCGGGAATCTCTACTTCACCTTTGTCCTTCGCCTCTCCGCCGAGACGCAGCGCCTCCTCCCGGTCGCCGTTCCCCTGGCAGTGTGTGAAGCCATCCGCGAGGAGAACATTGAAGCTCGTATCAAGTGGCCGAACGACATCTGGGTCGGTGAGCGGAAGCTCTGCGGCATGCTCATCGATGCGGAGAGTGGCCCGGGCGGCATCACCGCCTTCCCTGGCATTGGGATCAATGCGAACGGCGACCCGGCTCTCGAACCTGAACTTGCCGCCATCGCCACCAGCATCCGCCGGGAAACTGGTGAGCCAGTCGACCGCGAACTGCTCCTGGCACGTGTCTGCAATCGGCTCGAAGCTGCACTGGTGGCATCACAGGCGGACATCGTTGCCCGCTACCGCGCGCTGAGCCTGCTGCTCGGGCGGCCGGTGACCGTCTCCCCCACCAACGCCGCACCGTATGAGGCCACGGCCGAGGACATCGCCGCCGATGGCAGTCTTGTCGTCCTCCGCGATGGCAGCCGCGAAACCATCACTGCAGCGGAAGTCTCTGTGCGGCCCGTGCGCTAGTTCCGTCGGGACGCCTCCAGTCCGTGCCGTGCACGGCACGGACTGGAGGCGTCC
>JALOAP010000020.1 GCA_023228745.1 Dehalococcoidia bacterium
GGGGCCTGGTGTGCTGCAACATCCCCGGTGATAGGTGTCGCCCTGGTCGCCGCGAACCACCCATCCCGGGCGCCCGCCGCTTGCTGCGCGCGGCTCGTGGCGTCGGGGCGTGGTCGCCTGTTGGTGTCGCCGCCAACCGTCCGGAGCGGCCACGAGGGCCGCGGCTACCGTGGGGGGTTGGTGTGCGAATGACGGTGGTCGCGGGTAGCGGTGCTCACGGCGGCAATCGCGAACCGCCTAGCCCATGCCGAGCTCGTGCAGGCGGTCATCGTCGATGCCGAAGTAGTGGCCGATCTCGTGGAGGACGGTCTTGCGCACCTGTTCGCGGATCTCGTCGTCGGTCGAGCAGATCTGCTCGATGTGCTCCTGGTAGATGCTGATCTTGTCGGGGGCGACGAGGTTGTAGTTTTCGCCGCGGCGGGTGAGGGGGACGCCGTGGTAGAGCCCGAGCAGCAGGCTTCGCGGTCCTATGCCCGCGGCCTTGCGGTCGTGCGCCGTGGGGCGCGATTCGATCACGATGTCGACATTGTGGACACGCGACAGCAGCTCGGGTGGCAGCGAGGCGACGGCCTCGCGGACGAGCTGGCGAAAGTGAGAACGTTCCAGTCCTCTACCTCGGCGTCGGCGACGCACTCCAGATGGTCCGGAAGCCAGTACCAAGGATGGCCTGGCGTTGCTGTTCGGCTTCGAGCCGGATGAGCTCGTCGAGCGCTTCTTCGGCGCGGCGCACGGCATCGACGTGGCCGGTCTCGCTCACGCGCTTCATCACTTCCTCCCAGATACCGGTCGTGCGCAGGGAAGCAGAGAAGCGCGGCCACCAGACGGAGACGATCTTCTCCGGGCTGCCGAAGCGCGGGCGCATCCGGCGGAGCGAGCGATACCGCTCCTCGATCGACTTCACTGGCTCGACCACCTTCACGAGCGGGCCATCGAGTTCCGTGGTGCGAAAGTCGAGGAGGAGGCGGTGCCCGACGGCCACGAACCGGAGGGTGATGACGTCGCCGGACTGGATGGAGTGGGCGATATCGACAAGGTCGATGCTGAAGTCGTTGTCCATCTTTTTGGAGTGTACCGACCTGCCCCGGCGGGGGGTAGGGCCAACCGTCCAAACCTGATGTATGTAAAGGAAGATGCGATGGCAGCCGGGTCCATTGCAGTTCTGTCACAGGCGATCCGCGGGTGTACCCCGAACTGCAACCAAGGTTCCAGTGCTTCGCGCCGAAACCCACGATGCCATGCTCTCTTTCCGCAAGTTCTCCTCCCGGCGGCGCGTGGAGCGCCTTATCCGCGACGGTGTGGGCCTACGCGAAGCGAGCTGGCCGCTCGCGGAGGAGGCGGCTGCGCCAGTACGGCAGGTGCTGACCGAGGACATCGTCGCGTGGGTGCGCGAAGCGATGGGCGAAATGCGGCGGCCGAACGGCATCGACCAGGTGGCGCTGGCGCTCGCCTGCCGCGATGGTGCAGGGCGCGTGCAGTTGAGCAACGCCTTCGGTGTCGTTCGCCCGAAGGCGTTCTACGAAGAGGACGGCGTCGCGCGGGTGGCTGCCTTCCTCGAGGACGTCGAGGCCGTGCCGGCGACCAAGCGCCACGAGATCGTCGGCGCGCTCCTCAGCCTGGGCGACATCGCGTACGAGCTCGGGGCGTAGGCGGACGGCTGCGGACTACCGACTACCGACTACGTGTCGCCGTTGGTGTGGCCTGGCACCGGGTCCCGAGGCCGCAGTGGGCCTCGACTACGGGAACGGTTGGGATCATGCGTGGTCGTTCGCCCGCGAACGCGTCGGGTAGCCGCGGCCCTCGTGGCCGCTCCGGACGGTTGGCGGCGACACCAATAGGCGACTCCGTCCCGCACGCCACGAGCCGCGCGCGCAGCAAGCGGCGGGCGACCGGGATTGGTGGTTCGCGTCGACCAGGGCGACACCGATCGCCGGGGATGTTGCAGCTCACCGGGTCCCGAGGCCGCAGTGGGCCTCGACTACGACTACGGACTGACCATCGGCGGGGCTAGGAGCGCGGGAGTTCGAGGCCGCGCGTGGCGATGACGTTCCGGTTCACTTCACTCGTGCCCGCGGCAATGGTGGATGACACGGTCGCGAGGTAGGAGTGGGCGAAGCGGGCGTTGAGCGGCGCGTACTTCGAGCCCTTGTAGAGCCCGCCGTAGAGGCCCATGAGCTTCAGGCCAGTGTGCGCCGCGCGCTGTGAGGCCTCGGAGCGGTAGAGCTTGTTCATCGACGCTTCGTAGTTCGGGACAGCGCCGCGCTTCTGGATGGAGATGACGCGGTAGGCGATGAGGCGGGCGATCTCCGCCTCGACCGCGCGCTCGGCGAGCTCGTTCCGCGTGGCCCCGGTGAGGGCGGGAGCGCCGGGCGCCGCGGCCGCCTCGCGTGCGTAGTTCACGAGGTCGGAGACGGTGTGGCGCATGGAAATGGCGGCGCGAATGTTGCTCCGCTCGAAGTCGAGCAGGGCGGCGCCGATGTACCAGCCGCGATTCTCTTCGCCCACGAGGTTGCGCGCGGGCACGCGCACATCTTCGAAGAAGACCTGGTTGAAGATGTGGTCGTTCGCCATGGTGATGAGCGGCTGCACGGTGACGCCGGGGCTCTTCATATCAAGCAGGAACATGGAGATGCCGCGGTGCTTCGGTGCGTCCGGGTCGGTCCGCGCGAGCAGGAACATCCAGTTCGCGCGGTGGGCGCCGGAGGTCCAGATCTTCTGGCCGTTGAGGACGTATTCGTCGCCATCGCGGACGGCACGAGTCTGGAGCGATGCGAGGTCGGAGCCGGAGCCCGGCTCGGAGTACCCCTGGCACCACCAGGCTTCGCCGCCGGTGATACGCGAGAGGTGCTCCTGCTTCTGTTCGTCGGTGCCGAAGCGGATGAGGATGGGGCCGATCATCTGGACGCCCATGCCGCCGACATCCGGCGCGCGGGACTCGGCCATCTCTTCGTTGAAGACGAACTGCTCGGTGACGCTGAAGCCGCCGCCGCCGTACTCCTTTGGCCAGTGCGGAGCGATCCAGCCCTTGTTGGCCAGAGCCGAACGCCAATCGCGCATGGCCTCGCCCTGCACGCCGGCTTCGAGCGTGTCCGCTTCGCGGAGCGCTGTTGGCAGCGATGCATCGATGAACGCGCGGACATCCGCCCGGAACGCCGCCTCGTCGGGAGTGTCGCGAAAGTCCATGCTGGCCTCCTGCCCGCCAAAAGTCCGCGCATAGTGAGCACCGATAGGTGGTATCTGTCAACCGCTTACGAGCGCGTTCCCTGTACGAGACTGTGAGGCATCCGCAATTTGTACGCTGGTGTGCGGCCTATCTCCGTGGCGTGCTTCGCACCTAGCGTGCCTTCATGGCCCGGAACTTCCTTGGCACCCCGGCGGTGGCGCGCCCGTGGCTCTCGCCTGCGCTCGTGCTGGCGCTGGCGGTGACGACGGCGCTTTCGGTGCTCATCGTGCTGAACGCCGCCTGGGCATTTCGCGACGACCGCGGCTTGCTCGACTGGGGATCGTTCTGGGCTTCGGGCGCCGCTGCGAACCGTGGCGACGACCCGTATGGCGTCTACCCCGAGACGTTCTCAATCGCCGGTGACCCGGCGCCCAACCTGAACCCACCGATCTCCGTCTATCCCTTCCAGGTCGCGGCGAAGTTCGACGCGGCGGCGAGCCGCAACGCCTGGGATATCCTCACGCTCGCGGGCTTCGCGGCCTGCGTGGCTGCGCTGCGGCGGGCCTACCCGGAGCGCGACGCCGTGACGGTCGTGGCCGCGTTCGCCCTCGCCGGGCTCTGGCACACGCTTGAGCTCGGACAGATCTACCTGCCGCTCGTGGCCGGCGTCACGATTGCATGGCTGCTGCTGCGCGAGGGTGACCGCTGGCAGGCGGGCCTTGCGCTGGGGTTCGTCGCTGCGGTGAAGCCGCAGTTCGCGATCATCCCCGGGTTGTTGCTGCTTGCCGGGTACTGGCGTTCCGGCGGCGCGGGATTGGCCACCGCCACCGCGGTCTCCGCCGTCCCGCTGCTGTTCGAGGGGCCGGGGATCTACCGCTCGTGGCTCGATGCGACGCCGCCGGCGCTCGAGCCGAATACATTGGCGGGGAACAGCTCGTTGCTTGCCGTGGCCGGCCGCCTTGACGCCGATTGGCTCGGCATCGTCGCCACGGCGGGGCTGCTCGTGGTGGTGGCAGGCTTCGTGCTGGTGCGAAGGCCACCCCGGCTGTTCGTGCTGGCGCTCGCGATCGTGGTGGCGCTGCTCGCCGGGCCGATCACATGGCCGGGCTACACGATGTTACTTCTGCCGCTGCTGTTCGTGGCTCCGTGGGAACGAATCGCGCCGGGGCTGGTATTCCTGCTCGTACCCTACGAACTCGTTGTGCAACTCGTAGACCGCGGTGAAGTGCTCGCGATCGCGGCTGGTTCGGTGTATGCGGTGGGCATCGTGCTGCTCGCGGCGCTGGTGTTCCGCGCCGCCGCCTGGGGGCCGGCCGGGAATCCGCGATTCACGATTCACCCGTCCCGGTTCGGGCGGCGGATGGGTGCGGCGCGGCGGGAGGCATAGGCGGCCGGCCGACAGTCGTCGGTCGCCAGCGGCGCGCGGCAGGCACTACTGCCTGCGGCCAGCAAGATGGCAGGTGTGGGTCAAATCGCCTCTCGGAAGCCGGAACTCTCGAACGGCTTCGCTGTCGAGGCAACCATCACGGATCGATCTACTGCCTTTCGCCTCCCCTAGTGGCTGATGCGCTCGTCGAGTTCGCGGATGCGGCTGCTCATGACTTGCAGCATTTCGAGCGCGAGGTCGCTGTTATTGCGCAGTTCGGCGATGAAGTCCGCGCGCATAAGGGCGAGGCAGTCGGTCGGTTCGACGGCCTTCACGGTCGCGCTTCGGCGATTGCCATCGATGAGCGCCATCTCTCCGAAGAAGTCGTCGGGGCCCAGCTCGGCGAGCTTCGTGCCGGCGTGGGTTGCCTCCACCTTCCCGTTGGTAATGAGGAAGAAGCCCACCCCTTCGTCGCCTTCGACGAAAACGGTGTCGCCCGGTTCGAAGTGGCGCTCCCGCGCGAACCGCTCGATGCGCGCGAGAGACTTGCGGTTCAGGTCCTTGAACAGAGGCACGCGGGCGAGGGCGTCGGCCGTCGCACTCATCAGGAGGCTCCTTGTAGCGGAATCGGCGGATTGTATGCGGACGAATGCCCTCCTGTGAAGGGTTCCACAACAAGAAAGACGCCAGCAAGCCGCTGGCGCCACGCAAGTGTTGAGGAGAAGTGGCCGCACGTGGCGGCGAACCTCAGCGCTGGTCGCGAAGTCCCGTGTCGATGGTTCCGCGCTGTTCCAGGAGTTCCTGCTCGATGCGTTCGCGCATCTGCAGCGCTTCGAGGCTGGTGCGCACGCGATCGCCGGTCCCGGCGAGATTCGGGTCGACCGTCTCCAAACCGGGCTTGTGGAGCCGGTGCTCCGTCACGCCATCGGCGGACAGCGTCAGTTCCACGCGCCCGTCTCGCGCCGTCGCGACATAGGCAGAGCTGAGCCAGAACCTGTCGGTGCCCAGGGCTTCGAGCTCGAAGTAGCCGCCTCTCACGCTTTGGACGGAGCCGATTTCGCGGCCATCGGCGCTGACCACGCTATCCCCTGGGGAGAGGGTGAGCGTCTCGGGGTTCGTCGTCATCTCCGGGCCGGTTTCGAGGCCGGCGGCGTGCACGCGCTGGGCCTGGATTCGCTCCTGTTCCTGGCGACGTGCATCCAAAGAATCTGGTTCGAGTCCCATGCGGATCCTTCCTGGTGGGGTCGTGGGACCATGGTCGCCCGGGAAGGCTTCTCTTGGTGTCGCGAGGAGGCGTGGAAAGTTAACGGAGGTGTTGCGCCTTCTGAACAAACGCTGCCAACGGGTGAGTTGCGGCGAGCGCGGCTCAGGTCGCGACCGTCTCCGGCTCTGCCGGCACGGCCGAGGGCAGGTTGAGCTCCCGTGTGGACGGGTTGAGTGCAATCCAGCCGGTCACGAATGCAAACCCGAGTGCCATGTAGGTGAACGTGCCGGGTGGGCCGATCCACTCGAGGAGTGCACCTGCAACGAGCATGCCCGCGGGGCTTGCCACCATCGACATACCGACAGCGATGCCGAGCGCACGGCCGAGCATTTCGGGAGCGACGCGCTGCTGGAGGGCGGTGATGGCGATCGGGTTGATTGGCCCCGCGCCGAGGCCGGAGATGAACAGGAGCACGACACAGAGGAGAAATGGCGGACCGGCAGCGAGCGCCCAAATGGGCAGTCCGCTCACGAGGATGGCGACAACCAGCCCCTGGAACTTTGGGATGCGTGCCTGCATCCAGCCGTAGAGCACGGCGCCGGCGATCGAACCGGCGCCGAAGCTGCCGATGAGGAGGCCGAGGTCCTGTGCGCTGCCGAATTCGCGGCGCGCGAACACGGGCATCACCACCGAAAACATCGGCGCGGTGAGGAAGTTGACGACCGCGAAGGGAATCAGCAGGCCACGGATGAGTGGATCGCCGACCATGAAGCGGAAGCCTTCGCGGAGTTGGCGGAGGTAGCTGCCTTCGCCTTCGGCGGCGCCCACGGCGAGGAGTGGCACCAGCAGGCGCACGAGCAGGGCCGAGACCGCGAACGTGGCGGCGTCGATCCAGAGCACACTGGTGGCGTCCATGGCCGCGATAAGCAGGCCGGCGAGTGGCGGCCCGATGAGCACGGAGAGGCCCTGGATGCTCTGCCCGGCGGCGTTCACCCGTTCGAGCGGCATCTTCGCCCGCTGTGCCAGTTCGGGCAGGATGGCCAGCCGTGCCGTCATGCCCGGGCTATCGAACACGGCGCCGAGGAACACGAGCACGAGGAGCTGCCAGTAGGCGATGCCAGTGGTGACGTGGAGCAGCGGAATCGCCGCGATGGTCATGCCGCTGAGGATGTCGGCGAGGATGCTCGAACGGCGGTGGCCCAGCCGGTCGACAATGGTGCCGCCGAAGAAGCCGCCGAGGATGGTGGGGATGGTATGGAAGAAGGCGATGATGCCGGTCCGGGTGGGGCTGCCCGTGGTTTCGAGCACGAACCAGGGCACCGCGACGAGCGAGAGCGAATTCCCGATGTTCGAGACTGCGTTCGCCGCCAGCAGAGCGACCACCGGTAGCCGTCGCCCTCGAATCGCAGGGTCGGTCAATGCCGCACCTCCCGCAGGTAAGCGCGGGAACATTACCACGCCCTGTTATTTCGGACGCGATCTAGTTCACACGGGGGAGGGCGTGCCCGGTGCCCGGTGCCACGGCGGCCGGAGCGCCGTTGCCCTACCGAGGCGCGTTACGGGGGAAAACGCGGATAACCCTGAGGAAAACCCCTTAGCGGTCGAACTTCCTAACAGATGGACCGCAACACCGATCGCTGCGCCTGGTGCAACGCTCACGTGAGCGGAGGGCACGTGTGGTTCCGGGAGCAACACCGGCAAGGCCACCGTGCCTGGTCCACCTCCCGCGATGGCGTCGCCTGGGGACTTTGCGCGCGGTGCTTGCCGCGCCTGGCGGGAGTCCTCCAGGTGGCGGCTGCGGGCCGGCCCACCATTGGCGTCCTCGGTCTGCCCGCCGCGGCGGCCGAACAGCATGTGCGCGAACATGCCTGCGAATTCTGTCGCGCGCCCTTGAGCGTCGCCGCGGAGGTCGTCGAGGTCATCCCCGCACCCTGCCGTTCGCGCGAACGGTCGTCGGCGACGCTGCGCCAGCACCGGCTTTGCCACGCATGCGCTGCCTGGACGCGAAGCATCCTCCATGACCCGTCCGCTATCACCGGGGCGGGGACGCGCGCGGGCGAAGGGCCGCTTGGCCATTGGCACCGCGCCCCCTTGGCGAACGTCGTGGCCACGGCATTGCTGCCGCGCGATGCGTTCGTGGTCCGCCAGGGGGTGGCCGATGCGGGTGGGCGGAGTGCTGTGCTGCAGGTCGACGATGCTTCACGTATCGCCCATGCGGGCCACGTCACGTTCGTCGCGGCGAGCCGCCTTGGGCGGGCGGGCCGGCTTGTGGCGCTCCTTCCGCGCGAGTTGCGGCGGCACGTCATTGTTGTTGCCCGGTTCGATTGCCTTGCGGACGCGGTCGAAGCGCTGCGACTCGGCGCGGGTGACCTTTTGGCATCGCCGCTTTCGCCACAACAGGTGGTGGGAGCGCTCGAGCGGGTGGCACAACCAGATGGCCCACGTGACCATGCGACCGGCCTGCCAGTGCTGGTGGAGACGGATGCGCCATTCCTGCGCTTCCACACTGTGCCCGGTGTCAGCGTTATCGAGACGGCACTGCTCGTGCGGCGCTTTGTACGCGGCTACGACGAAGTCGGTCTGAACGAAGCGGGCGAAGTGGTGGCACGGCTGCGCTGCCCGGCCGGACACCTGCCTGCGGCCGCGGCTCGCCTGCGCGTCGTACTCGAGGGCGTGCAGGTGCTCCTCGGCGACGAGCCGGCGAGGGAGGAGCTCGGGTGTGCGGCGTAGCGCCGCGTGCCCCGTGCTGCGCGGAGCCCGGACGTGTTCCGCAGGCGCACGAACCACTAGCAGCTAATAGCTAACAGCTACTAGCTACTAGCTAACAGCTACTTCGGGATGCGGGCGCAGACGCGGGTGCCGCTTTCGGGGCTGCTTTCGATCTCGAGCTGGCCGCCGAGGCGCAACGCGCGCTCGCGCATGGACTTGAGGCCCAGCTGTCCCGGGAACTCCCCGCTCGTATCGAACCCGGTACCGTCGTCGCGCAGCTCCAGTTCCACCGCCTGGGGGAGCTCGCGCAGGCTGATGTAGACGTTCTTCGCGCGGGCGTGCTTCACGGTGTTGTGCAGCGCCTCTTGCATGATCCGGTAGAGCGCCTCCTTCACCGGGAGCGGCACCTCCGGCTCGTTTGCGAGCTCTGCGTGGACCTTCACGCCGTAGCGTGCCTGGGTGCTCGCGACGTGCTTTTCGATGGCCCGCACGATGCCCTCGTTCGCCAACGACTCGGGGCGAAGCTCGAAGATGAGCGCTCGCATCTCGGCCAGGCCCGCCTCGGCGAGCGAGAGCACGTAGTCCATCGGTTCCGTGGCCCGCGCGGGGTCGCGGTCGAGCAGGGTGCGTGCGGTGCGCGCGCCGAGCGCAATGCCATACAGCGCCTGCGAGACGGAATCATGCAGCTCCCGAGCGAGGCGCTGGCGCTCTTCGACGGCGGCGAGGTTCTGGGCCTGTTCGTAGAGCTGCGCGTTCTCGATGGCGACGGCCGCCCGCTGGGCGAGTGCCTGGAAGAGCCGCCGATCGTCGGCGGAGAACTTCTGCTTCTCTTCGTAGCCAAGGAAGAAGACGCCGAAGACGTTTTCGCCGGTGACGATGGGGAGTTGGACGACCGCGCGAATCTGGGCGAGCTCCATGCGTGCCCGGGCGACGCCGCTCACCTGGTCGATGTCTTCGATGAGGAACGGCTCGCGGAAGCGGAACCCTTCGGGCGTGGAGTTCTGGCGGAAGCTTTCGCTCAGCTCCTCGAACATCTCGTCGGAGATGCCGCTGGCGCTCCAGGTGATGGGCGCGGGTGCGTCCTCTGGCCAACTGGCGAAGAGGCTCCGGTCCGCCTGCAGGACGTCGACCGCGACGTCGTTGAGGGACTGAACGACCTCTTCGAGGCGCAGCGAGCGGTGGAGCGCCTCGTCGGCGCGATAGAGCGCATCGAGCTGCCGGCGCCGCCGCTCGGTTTGCGCGAAGAGGTTGGCGTTATCGATGGCGAGTGCTGCCCGCTGGGCGAGCGCCTGGAAGAGCCGCTGGTCTTCTGTGCTGAATGGGCGCGGGCGTTCGAACGCTGCACCGAAGAGGCCCACCGTGTGGCCTTGCACGACCACCGGCACCTCCACGTAGGCGGCGACACCGAGCCGCTCGGCGCGTTCGCGAATCCCGGGTGGCTCCCGCTGCACATCCTCCACAACGCGGAACACGAGTTGCGCGAGCTCCGAGCGATCGCGGCCCGCGACTTCGCGCTCGAGTTCCTGGGCCGTGGTGCGCGGGGTGGCGCCGGCCAAGCGCACGCGCGGGCGCTCGGCCTGTTCGTCCCAGATGGCGACGTTCGCTGTATCCGCGCCGAGCAGTTCGACGGCGGCATCGGCGATAGCCTGGAGGACGGTATCGAGGTGGAGCGAGCGGTGGAGCTCCTCGTCGGCGCGGTAGAGCGCTTCGAGTTCGTGTGTGCGGCGCGTGGCTTCGGCGAAGAGGTTGGCGTTTTCGATGCCAATCGCGGCCTGGTCGGCCATCGCCTGGAGGAAGGCGAGCTCCTGTTCGCCGGGCATCTCGTTCTCGCGGTAGTAGGTGCCCATCGCGCCGATGACCTTGCCGCGGTACATGAGGGGGGTGGCCGTGATGCCCTGCCACTCGACCAGGTGGAGCATGCTACGGGTGGTGGCGTACTCGTCGATCTGCTCCATGCGGTCGCGCACATCGGGGATGCGGATGGTGGAGCCGGTGGCGGCGGCGGCGAGCAGGACGGAGTTGTGTGGCGCTACGTTGTCGAGGATCGTCTCCATGTAGCCTTCCGGCTGGTTGGCCGAGCCCCAGGCCACGGGGCGTGCATCCTCGGCGATGATGATGGTGGCGGCGACGGCGTTGGTCGCCTCCACCATCGTGGCGGCGACGCCATCAAGTGTGGCTTCGACGGGCGCCTCGAGCGTGAAGCGGGCGGCGATCTCCGCGAGGGCCTTGTTTTCGCGGGCGCGTTGCTTCGTCTGGGCGAAGAGGTCGGCGTTGGCCACGCCGGTGGCCACCTGGTCGGCGACGGCCTGGGCGAAGCCCAGTTCGGGCCGGGCGGGGAGCTGTTCTGGTTCGTAGTAGAGCGCGAGCACCCCGAGTGTGCCGCCCCGGTAGCGCAACGGGAGTGCCACCATGCCCTCCCACGTCGCATCGGCGATGAGCGCGTGCATCGGCGCCCAGTCCGGGCGGCCCAGCGCGGTGCTGCGGACATAGGGCAGGACCATCGGCTCGCCGCCCAACGCTGCCTGCGCGAACTCGGATTCTGTGCCTTGGCTCAGCACCCGGTCGAGCGCATCGCCGAAGCCGTCGGGGAGGCCGGCGCAGCCGAAGACGGTGGTATGGCCGTGGTCGAGCACCGCCACGGATGCCGCCACTGCACCCGTGGACTGGAGGGCGATATCGGAGACGGCGTCGAGCATCTCCTCCAGGTCACCGCCGAGGGTGAAGCGCGAGGCGATGGCGGCGAGCGCCTGGTTCTCCTCAGCGCGGCGGCTTGCTTCCACGAAGAGGTTCGCGTTGGCGGCGCCGATCGCCACCTGGTCGGCGAGGCCCTGCAGGAAGCGCTGGTCCACCTCGGCGGGCAGCTCCGCGGGGGTCGCGTAGTAGGTGACGAGCGAACCGATGGCGCGACCGCGGTAGAAGAGCGGCGTTACCGCGAACGATTCCCACTGCGCGACCGTGGCGAAGGGCCGCATGAGGTCCCAGCCGGGGTCGTCGACGAGCAGGCGGCGCCCCTCGGGGACGAGGTTCGTGGTCCCTTGCTCGGCGGGGAAGATGTCGGCGAGGGGAGCGCCGCCGCGGATGGCCGCCATCGCGGTTTCGACGAAGCCGATGGGGAGCGCGGCCTGGCCCGCGGCCACGGGCAAGCCATCGTCGTCGTTCAGGATGACGCTCGCGGCCATCGCCCCGGCGGAATCGGCCACGGAGGCGGCGACGGTGTCGAGTGTGACCTGGAGTGGTTCGGTGAGGGTGAAGAGCGAGGCGATGCGCGCGAGGGCGGCGTTTTCGCGCACGCGGCGCTGCGCCTGGGCGAAGAGCTTTGCATTTTCGAACGCGGCGGAGGCCTGGTTTGCGAAGGCGATGGCGAGCGCGCCGTGCCGCTGCGTGAGGCTGCCCGGCTCCGTGCGCGAGGCGCTCAGGAAGCCGATTGTCCGCCCGCGGCTCACGAGTGGCACGGCCATCCACGCCCGCACGTGGGAGAACGTCCCCTCGGGCGCACCCCTGGTGACGCCGCGGTAGTTGCGGGCGAGCTCGGAATCGCCGAGCACGTCGTCGATGATGACCGTTTCGCCGCGGCTCAGCGGTTCCCAGACGGCCGGCGCCGCCTCCGTGCGGAAGGCGAGGCCAACCGATTGCTGGACCGCCTCTGTGTCGACGCCCGGCCCTTCGGCGCGCGAGAGGACGAGGCGCAGAACGCCGTCCTCTTCGATGACGAGCGACGAGCCGTTGTAGTCGATGACCTCGTGCAACTGGTCGACGATCTGGGCGAGCAGCGCGTCGAGGTCGAGCGTGGAGCCGACGCTCTGGGAGACGCGCAGGAGGGTGGAGAGTTCGCGCGTGCGCTCGCTCACGCGTTCTTCGAGCAGCTCGTAGGCCTGCACCCGCTCGGTAATATCGCGGACTACGGCGAAGAGGTGGGTTTTGCCGGAGAATTCGAGTGTCGAGCCGACGACCTCCACGTGGAAGCTTGTGCCGTCCTTGCGCAAGTCCATGGCGGTGGCGCGGAAGTCTTCGCCCGCACGAAGAGTGCGCAGGTAGTCGGCGAATACGGGCAGGTAGTCCGGGTGGACGAACGCCGTGGGTTCGAGGCCGATGAACTCTTCGCGGGTGTACCCGTGCATGCGGCAGGCCGCGGGGTTGGCTTCGACCACGACGCCGGTCTGCGGGTCGTTGATGATGACACCGTCGCTCGTTGCCTCGAAGATGCCGCGGAACTGCGCCTGTCGCTCTTCGAGCTCCTGGCGGCTGAGCGCGAGCTCGCCTGTCATCCTGTTGAACGAATGGGCGAGGGCGCCGAGCTCGTCGTTCGTGCGCACGGGGATGGTCGTCGTCAGGTCTCCTGCGGCCACGGCGCGCGTACCTTCGACGAGTGACTCGATCGGCTGGATGAGCCAGCGGCGGTTCATGTAGGCGGCGAAGGCGCTGGTACCGACGAAGAGCAGGGCGAGCGTGATGAGCGCCGAGAGCATCGTCCGGTTGCCTTCGTTCTCGATGGCCGTCGCGACGTTGTCGGCGGCTTCGGTCATCTCGTCGACCCACGCCACGAGCCCGATGCTGCCGCCGGGTCCTACGAGCGGTTCGAAGCTGATGAAGGCGTCGCGGCCGTTGAGGCGGAGGCGCTCGCTGCCGCGCGCGCCGGCGCGCATCTCCGCGATCACGGGCGAGATACCCGTCCCGTCGGCGTCCTGTCCGATGGCGCTGGCGATGGTCGCCGAGCCTTTGTTCGGCAGGAGCTGGCCGAGGGAGTCGATGTAGAAGGCGAAGCCGGTATCGCCGACCTGGACGCCGTCGAGCTGGGCGATGAGCCGTTGAAGCGACAGGTCGACGCCGACGACGCCCCGGAACTGGTTATCGATGTAGACCGGGTTGGCGGCGGTAACAATGAGGCCGCGGCCGAGTGGGTCGCGGTAGGGCGCGGTCCAGACGGTGCCGCGACCGGGGTTGCGCAGGGGGGCCGCCTCCACGAAGGCGATGTCCTTCACGTGCTGGATGCGGTCGGAGGGCCGCTCCTGTTGGGTTCGCAGCGGGTAGTAGCGTACGAGTTCACTCGGCCCCACGTAGTAAATAGCGACCGCTTCGAAGTTTGGGCTCACGGTCGATTGTTCGGCGAGGAGCGTCTGGAAGAGGGGGCTGAGCGATTCGGAGAGTTGGAGGTCGCGCAGGGCCTGGCCGCTGAGCGGAAGGGAGCCGGCGAACCAGGTCTCGCTCATGCGGTCGGGGCGCGGGTCGTAGACGACGCCGCCGGATTCGGCGAGGCGGTCGGCGAGGTTTGTCTCGGCGGAGGCGGGTGTAGTGACGAGGAAGCGGGAGACGACGGCGCTGAGTTCGCCCGTGGCCTGTAGCTCAAGCTGGCCGACGAGCGTCTGCACCTCGGTGATCATGGTGAGGGTTTCGCGACTCTGTTCCTCCAGGCCTTCGCGGCTCCGGTTCGTGGCGTTGTCCTGTGAGCGCTGGAAGCCGATGAGGAGCAGGAGGGCGACGGCGCCGCCGAAAATGACAACGAAGAGCGCGAGACTGACGTACATCTTGGCGCGTAGGGAACGGGCCTTGAAACGGTTCACGGCAGTTCTCCCGGGGGCGAGAGGGCCCCGGCGCTACACGCCCTCGCTGAGCTGGTCGGCGGGCACCATGCCCTGTCGTACCGCATACAGCGCGGCTTGTGTGCGGCTCTGGACGCCGAGTTTGCTCAGGATGTTCGAGACGTGCGTCTTGACCGTCTTTTCGCCGATTTGCAGGTCGCGGGCGATCTCCTTGTTCGCGCGCCCCCGGGCGAGCAAGACGAGGACCTCCTGCTCGCGGTCGGTGAGGGGCTCGGGGGCATCGGGCTGGCGCATTTCGCGCATGAGCCGGGCGGCGGCCTGTGGCGACAGCTGCACCTGTCCCTGTGCCGCCGCCTTGATGGCGCGCCGCAGCTCTTCGTCCTGCGTGTCCTTCAACAGGTAGCCGATGGCGCCGGCGCGCACAGCACCCACAACCGACTGGTCTTCGAGCACGCTCGTGAGGGCGATGCACTCGACGTCGGGCAATTCCTTGCGAATGAGGCCGATGGCCGTAATCCCGTCCATCACCGGCATCAGCAGGTCCATGAGGACAACGTCGGGGCGGAGTTCGTGCGCCATGCGCAGCGCCTCTTCGCCGTTCGTTGCTTCGCCAATCACCTCGAGTTCGGGATCGAGGCCCAGGAACATCTTCAGTCCCTGGCGGACGACGCTGTGGTCGTCGACGAGGAGGATGCGGATGGTCATCGGATCTCCGACTCCGGTAGGAGTCCGCACTCCCGCGAAAGGCTGCGCAGAAGACCGGGCGCATGCTCGATCCGGGGGTGGCGGTTCAGGCTCAAGACTATAACAGAGGCTGCATAACTGGCCCGTCCCCTCCCTGGAGCTCAGTGCATGACATTACAGTTCGACCTTCTCCGCCTAAAGTCGGAGGCGAAAAGGCACCTATCGCTGGATCAGAATTGGCCCTTGCAGGCGTACAACGTGATCTGGAGGAGTGCATG
Organism: Dehalococcoidia bacterium; assembly: GCA_023228745.1. Classification (GTDB taxonomy): domain Bacteria; phylum Chloroflexota; class Dehalococcoidia; order Tepidiformales; family Tepidiformaceae; genus JALOAP01. Next base: position 14,939 of record JALOAP010000020.1, read on the forward strand.
ATCCGCTTGTTGCTCGTGGATGATGAGGCGGCGGTGCGGCGGGGGCTGCGCATGCAACTCGAGCTCGAGCCGGACGTGCAGGTGGTGGGCGAAGCGGGCGACGGCGCGGCTGCGCTCGATTTGGCCCCTCGACTCGAACCGGATGTCGTCCTGATGGATATTCGGATGCGGGGCATGGATGGCATTGCCGCGGTACAGAAGTTGCGCGAACTGACGCCGGCGATCCCGGTCATCATGCTTTCGCTACACGACGACGAACACACCCGGGCCCAGGCTGCCGCAGCAGGCGCCTGGGCTTTCGTTAGCAAGTGCGAAGCGACGCACCGCCTGTTGCAGGCGATTCGCGCCGCCGCGGGGCGGGGTGGCTGTTAGCTATTAGCTATCAGCTGTTAGCTGTTAGTGGGTCGTGCGCCCCGAGTGCCCTCACTCTTCCTGGAAGCGGTAGCCGATGCCCCACACCGTCTCGATCACCTCGGCGTGGCCGCCGAGCTTCTTGCGCAGGCGGAGCACATGGGTATCGACGGTGCGGTCCGTGACTTCGTAGTCGTTGCTCCAGATGCGGTCGAGGAGCTCGTCGCGACTGAACGGGCGGCCCGGGTGCCGGGCCAGCAGCGCGAGCAGTTCGAATTCCTTCGGAGTGAGCTCCACGCGCTCGCCATCGACAGTGACGCGGCGCATCTCCACGTCGATCTGGATGATGTCGCGCGGCTTCACCTGGGCGGAACCCGGGGACTCCGTTTCGGCCAGTTCCGGCGCAGGGCGGAGGCGAATCTGCTCCTGCTCCTGTTCCGGGCGGGGTCCGGGCACGGCCGTGCCACGAGCGCGCAGCCGCTGGTCGATCACCGCGTGGATGGCCAGCAACGGCCCCCAGCCAAGTAGCACCCAGTAGAACCAGGTGCTCTCCGAGTAGACGGCATCGATCACGAACAGGCCGATGTTCGTGACGAGGAAGAGCCCGGCGTGCGCGCCGACGAGCCCGCGCAGGAGGTACCCGGCGTGGAGCGCCAGTGGCATGGCGAAGGCCCAGGTGACATACAGGGACCACCAGTTATCCGGCGTCGTGAGGCCGTTGAGTATGGCAAAGATGACGGCGATCGCGGCGAACACCAGGAGGTGGGCGCCGAACACCTTGAGTTGCAGCGCTTGTGCGCGCGCATCCGCGACGTTGGCCGGGCGCCCGAGGTGGAGCCCCTGCCACTGCACGGCAGCACTGGCCGCGCGTTCGATGGCGGACTCGGAAGAGGATGGCTCGCCCGCACCGCCACCGAGGAGTGCCCGCGCCATTTCGCGGCAGAGCACCGCGGCGCCGTTCATCCCGTGGAAGGCGGCGGGGATGAGGGCGATGCCGAGCGGGAGCAGCGGCAGCCCCTCGTACCAGTGGTCGATGTGCCAGGCGAAGAAGTCGGCGCCG
>JALOAP010000522.1 GCA_023228745.1 Dehalococcoidia bacterium
GGGGTAAGTTTTTTCACTGCCGGCGGGAGTTCTGAAATTTTGTTATAAGGCATATTCGGCCTCCTTTAGTCGGGCAACATAGTCTTTAATTTCAGGATAAATGTTGGTTGTGTAACACATACAATTCCCTGACCATACAACCTTCCCATTACGTCTAACGTATATAATATGGTTAGGCACTTCGCAACAATAAACCATGTCATCATAGGGCATTAACGCCAAGTGTTTATTTTTTAACACTTGTGCATAATTAGATTTATTCATTTCTGCGATTTCATAACTTAGCTGTTTCCTGGTTGCCCAATGGTCTTTAATCCATACTTTTCTTCTTCTATCTCGAACCCTAACCGATCCTACTTTGCCAATTTTCATTAATAATTCCTGTATATCATCAGCTAATTGTTTAGAACATGTATAAAATCTTCGTCTTTGTATTCTGTTGTATCCATTTATTTTTGTAGGCTTTTCAATGTTTCCATCACCCAAAGCAATGCCATCTAAAAGGATTTTTAAATATTTAGCTGATAATTGTTTGACATCAACAGGGATATGTTTATTAGGTGCAAGTCCTAATTCTTTGAAATATTCACATAATTCTTTATTAGAAAAAATAAAGCGGTCTCCTAACTCTGCAACAACAAAAGGCATTTTGATTAAAAATTGTTTTATTCTTTCTTTCTTCACTACTGCGGCAATTTGTATTCTTTGTTTTGTTTCTTCTCCATCCTTCATACACCCTTCTGCAATATATAGTCCCAAAAGAAAAACAAAATCTTCCAGCGTTATTTCACCCTTACATGGATAATCCATATTATCTTTGCCTTGCCAACAAGAAGAACGGGCCATTCTAAAAACCTGTTTTGTGTCTTTCGCTTCTACAAGTTTAAAATTAAACCTAAGTAAATCGGCAACCCATAATCTATGGTTGGGCGTAACCATTAAATCTAATCGACGGTTTCTAAAATAATAAAGATCGCCTTTATAGTGATATTTAATTATGTTTGACGGCTTATAATATTCAATGTTTAAGTTTTCAGGGTTTAGTGTTGCAACTTCATCACTATAAGTAATGTCACTAAACTTTTTAAACCCACATTTTGTTAGAATTTCTGTATCTTTCGAATAGCAATTTGGATGGATAGGAAGCGACGGAGGAGGCCAGCCCATACCTGATCCATCCTTGTAATAGTCGCCTACCAAAGGAGGACAGCTATTATTGGGGCATGGTCCTTGCCCCCAGTAAAAACTCACTCCGATAATATCAGTATCGGCTCGAATAACTTCTTCCTCGGCCATGCTTCTCATTCTCGCTGTTTCAGTCCGTACCATTCGTTTTATCTTCCAGGTCGCCCCTCGGTCTTTCCGGTCAATTCGCTGGTACTTTTTAAACCCAAAAGCATTCCTTCTGATATCGGTAATAATCTGATTCCAGCTTTTCTGTTCGATGAGTCCCAGTCTGAGTTGGGTTTGGATAGCGGTCACTAATTCCTGATCATAGGTTTTACACAACTGCAAAGCGTAAGACTGGTAGTATTCCACGCCCCGAGGAGTAAAGGAGTTCCAATCAATGCCCAAAGCCGGACGGTTCATAATCCGTCTTTGCAACATCTGAGTATCAAAGCCGGATTCCTGGGCGGTCTCTAAAGCATAGAGTATTTGGTTGTCACGCCTGGGAGCGAGGGTTTCAATTCTTCTTTGGATATGTAAGTCCAATTCCTGTAACCGTTGGGTTGTAAAAGAGTTAATCGGCTGATCCATCCGCTTTAATAACTGTTGCTCGATGTCGTCTTGGGCCTGCTGATAGTTAGTAAGAATGGTTTTAATGTGGGATTCAGTTTGACGCAAGAATTCTATTCGAGCTCTTTTAACTGCTCGCTGGATTCTAATTAGTTGGTTGAGTGACATCTTCAGGAGGTTCCGGTTCTGGGTAGCCGTCTTCGGCTTCGGATTCTAATTTTGTTTTCTCGGTTTCCCAGTCTATTCCGGCCATGCCGGCCAAGGTCTCGTTTGAAGCAATCTGCATGAGTTGCAAGGTCTGCAGATACCTTCCTAATTTCTCAATATCCTTGGGCTTGGTTTCGGGAAAGGTAATATTAACCAAATTGTTTCCTTTTATTTCTTCTCCGTCAGCGTTTAAGAACTGTGCCGGAGCAGCCCCGTACTTTTGAGCATACGCACAAACCTTACTTAATAACGATCCAATAAAGTATTCAAACAAGTCCTGGTAGTCTTCTAAGCATTTTAAAAAAGAAAAAGTGGTTTCCTGAGTTGAGGCAAAATTGGCATTTGAAGCGTCACCGGATACCATATATTCAGGTTGACCGGAGCCTGCTACCGTCATCAGTTTTACCGCTCGGATATCGCTTTCCGAGTCCTGGGCGTTAATGTTCAGGCTTTTGGGTTCCCAGGTAACTTTGGCATTATGAAATTTCACCGTACCAGGTCGGGGAGGTTTAGAGTTGGCTTTTCTAACATTACTTACATCGGTATCAGTTCCATCAACCGATACATCCCAAATATAGCTTGCCCGCATTTTATTTAAATTAATTCGAGCGTCTAATAACTGCCGATACTGTTTCAACCAATATAAATGCGAGGCTAACTCCGGTACTCCTCGGAACTGGGTGGCAACGGTAGGCATTTTAACAAAGAGAAAGTCTCGGATAATATTTGAATTATTGGGATCGGGTTCCCCTGGTTGAATGTAATCTTCAATCTGCACGGTATGGTAGGTTTTAAAATCATCGCTGTATACTTTTTTGGTATAAACT
>JALOAP010000524.1 GCA_023228745.1 Dehalococcoidia bacterium
AATACCCCGTATGGGAGCAGAGAGACTCCAACGGCGATGTAGTGTCCTCGATGACCGTGGAATGTTCCGACCTTACCGATGGTTCGCAGGATTGCTCGGTGAAATTGTATACTATGGTGGAGGGTGTACTGACACTCGATTCAACTTTCGACGGGGTGCCGTGATGAGCGATACGGCGGGGACACTGACCGAGGAATTTACTGTTGACGTTAATAGCGATTAGGTGATGGCATGAGATATTTTTTATCTGTAATTCTGGTTTTGCTGCTGGCTTCTCAGGCTTGGGGGGCGACGTTATACCTTAATCCAACCGGCTCGGCTACATCCCCCTACGATACGAGGGAGAAAGCAGCGAATACTTGGGCGCAGATTGCCGCAGTAGTTGCAAATGATGACACGGTGTATGTGAGTGGGACGAATAACACCACAATATCAATCGGAGGATTTTCGGGGCTGACAATTATGCAAGACCCAGGACAGGCTGCGGCGGTTATCAATGGGTCAACGACAGATGCTCACGTTTTAAACACCAATAGCGCGATTAGTTGTGTAATAGAGGGAATAAGATTCACATCTGCGTATGCCGCCAGAAGGGTCGCGTATCTGAGAGGAACGGGTACAATTATAGATAATTGCGTTTTTGACACTCCATCTGCTGACAACTATACGATAGAATTTAATACATCTGTTGGAGAAACTATAATACGCTCAGTTGTTGCAGGGGGAGCAGACAGAGGGGCAATAGATTCGCAAAATAACCCATCATTTACCATCCAGTTATCTACCATCTACAACACCGTCAGAGTAAGCGACAGTGATTATCCAATTATTCGTGTTGCCGGAACCGGAGTAGTTAATATATTTAATAATTATATATTTGGGGCGGGGGCGTGTGTTTCAAACAGCAATACAACAATAACAAGTACAATATCAAACAATATCCTTGGTCCATGCGGAATTAATGGTCCCTCATATAATACTTATATTATTCAAGACTTTGGCGCAACAGCAACTATTCTTGCAAAAAATAATACGATAATTCCTCCTATTCTTAATAGTAGTATTACACCGCTATCCTATATTTTTTCGGCTAATGTTACAGACGGTGGAGGTAACATAAATTATTCGCCATTGTTCAAAAACGATGCTCATGCAGGATATTTTATTTTTGGGGTTGATGACTCTGATCACGAATATACTTTGGATTTGGCAGATTTAGCAGAGGATTACAATACCCGATTGACATGGTGGGTAAACCACAAAACATATTATGAGGGCGTTGACAGAACCGACGAGGATCGAGCAGAAATGCGAGCGGCTATTGTTGGACTTGCAAGCCGAGGACACGACATAGCAAGTCATGCGTGGAGTCATTCTGATTTATCTGATTTACGCGGGATGACTATAAAATACACGGGTACAGGCGGGGCTGCCTTAACGATAGACCCAGGAGTTAGTTTTTCTGTTGATGCCGGTGACAATCAGTATGATGTGTCAATTACGTTTACCGCAACGGATGGCATAGAAAATGAGACTACATATACTAAATGTGCGGATATTATTGATGCTCTAGAAGCCGCAGGGGATGGCAATGGGTATACTGTAGCCATGTACGGGGTAAATGCAGACAGCACGGAACGCCAAAAAGGACACGCACAGGCAACATCATTGGCCGCTGTAACGGCACAGGACATAACCAGTGAATACACAATGCTTTTTGATTTCGATTTGTATAAGGTTGATGAAATAGATGATGCCGTTGCATGGCTGGAATCTGTAAGCGGAACAAATGTAGTTTCGTTTGCTGCGCCCTATGGGGCGTATAGCACAGACATGAAAGCATATTTAGAAACGAAGTTTGAGTCAATTCGTGGCGGGTCTGATGCTGTTGAGGGAACAGCATGGCACTCAGCAAACCTGAGAAATCTTGACTTAGGGGAAATTGCTGTTGGAGCGGGGTCGGAAATTTTTGGTCCGGAAGGAACTTTTACTGATGCTGAGATTATACAACGGGCTGAGTGGGTTTCGAGCAAAAACACCACTGGGTCAGTAACAATTATTTTTGCCCATAATGCAACCGAGGTTGCAGTTGACACTTGGAACCTAATCCTTGGCGCAATGTCAGACGAAGTTGAAATAATGACCCAGCGTGAATTTTCAGACTTTATCAGAGATGAAAGCAACGGCTGGACGAATACAGAAGACTTCGTTTATACGAAAGACTTAGGGACTCCTGACTTTAACTTTGCTTTGCAATCTGATTCCCCTGCAATCAATACAGGAACCCCTGCTTCGACTGTTTCCTTAACGGGGAAGTGGGAAGATATATCCGGCAACGAATACTCATTTACCCCTTATGACACCTTGAACATTGGCCCAGACCAGAGCTACAGCAGGGCGGCAGAACGTCCTACCAGTGGTGGGGTTATTTGGGGCGGGAGTTGGTAGTGTTTCGGCGCAACTGTCTCATAATCGCTATCACCTGCTTTGCGATATGCGGGATAATCGGTTGCACGGCATTTGCCCCGCAGGAAACCTTGCGGAAGGAATTGCGCGAGTACAGGGAACTGGTGGTACGGCTTGACGGCAAGGTATTGAACCCCGAAGCCGCCGCCGAAATCCCGGTCTACTCGGAAACCGGCGAACCTGTGGATGCAGAGGTTGATGTACGAGTTGAGGTAGTGGGATATTGGGGGGTTTACAAGCGGTTAAATTCGGTAAATATGGCAATAGCTGTGCTTGGCTTCCCCGCAATTCCATTTGGTTTG
>JALOAP010000527.1 GCA_023228745.1 Dehalococcoidia bacterium
CGTGGCGAACAGCATCCGCGAGACCCTGGCCATGGACTCCTGTACCTGGGCGTGGCTGAGGCCGTCCTCCTTCAACAGCCTGCGCAACTCGAAGAACGGCGCGGCCTTGCGAACGGATTCGGCAAGGGCTTTCGTGCGGTTCTCGAACCTGTCGATGGCGTGGTTCTGCCATGTCCGGCCCCAGGACTCCGGGAACTTCTTGGCAAGGTGGTAGGGCACGAGGAACACGTAGTCCTTCCACGTCATGTCGGTCTGCGCGGCCTTGTAGGTACGATACAGTGTCTCGCGGAAGGCGTTCGGCAAGTTCTCGGGATGCGAGGTCAGGGTGGAAGTCGCGGTGCCAATGGCGCGCTTGAGGGTGTCGGTGATGGCGTAGCGGATATCTGGCGATGTGTCTTCGAACCGCTCGGACAGGGGGATGACGTTGCCGCTGTCGTCGTAGGTAACGGGGTCGGCTAGCTTACTTTGGTCTGGAGAAAGAGTTACAAAGACATCTTCTTCATCGGAAGTGTTTAGAATTGATATACTGTCATACTTTCCACTTCTTATTGCATTACGAAAGTCTACCCCAGTACTGCCAAACTGGACCCCCCCGGCTGCCTTTCCCTTCGCATCAAATATCTTCGTATTGCCAAGACGTAGAGCAAACCTGTTGATTGCTCCAGCATCAGAGTATGGATCAGCAAACCTCTTGGCAACGCTTTTACTGTTTGAGAAAAACCCGGATATCTTTACTCCCTTTTCTCCTCCATGAAATGATGGGAATTCGCTCTGCCTATCAATGACCGTTAGCGGCTTGGCTCCCACAGGCTTTAGTCCTGAAATTGATGTGGGAAATTCGGAATAGCCTTTCCAGGCAAATACAGTATACCCCGCCCGTCTCGCCGCCGCATCCACCATTTTCTGTGCGGCATCCATATCCCCGCGGTTCACAGCATCCAGATAGTCTCTGTCTTCCTGTGTCTGCGTACCCTCTTTCGTCGCGTACTGCGGCAACCCCTTGGTCAGCGGCTCGGCCCTGCGCTCGAACACCTTCCCGGCCTGAATGTCCTTCGCCACGGCCTGCGCGGTCCGAACCCCCGCAATCTTCTTGGCAAACTCCACGACCTTGTCCCAGAGCCTGCCGAGCACCGTGGTCTTGGGTCTGGTCCCGGCCTGAAAATCTGCCAGCCAGTTAGCGCGGTTCTCGGCGGGGCTGAGTTTGCCTTTCCACATGCCCTCCTTCTTGGCACGGGCGTTAATGAGGGCCTGCTCCTGTAGCGTGATGAGGCCCAGATCCTCAAGCCAATGGATGGACTCGTGGGCCAGCAACCATTGCGAGCCGGCGTTGTCGCGCAAAACCTTGATCTCGCCACGATTGTAGAAGCCGCCGATGCGCTGGCCGGGCTTCAGGGACTTCTGGCTGTAGCCAACCCTGAGCGAGGCTTCGTTCGGGCTGATGTCATCCACGCCCTCAATCTGGACCTGGGAGCCGTTCTTCAGGACCACCATGTAGTTGTCGCCGGTTTGGTAGATGTCCTGACCGGGAAAGACCTGCTCGACGACGTCGCGGGTCAACGGGGTGGGGGTAGTTGCGGCTGGCTCGATGGTGATGGCGGGCTTGGGCGCAAGGTCGGGGTAGTCGGCAAGGACTTCGGGCGGGACGGTCCCGTCCTGAATCATGTTAGCCAATTTTTCGTTGATGTTCCTTCCGCGATAATTCATCACGGTTGGATTATCAAAAAGCGACGCCTTGTATTCTGGAGTTATTTTCTCCTCTATAAAATGTGCCCTTTCGTGGGCGATAATGTCTTTGCGCTCTTTCGCTGCGTGCCCAAAGAAGTTTTCTGGATCAACAGAAATAGTTCCGTCCGATTCTGCTCGGGCAATATCCTCTTTATCGAGTTTCTTAACTTGGAAACCCTGCGGAGGATTGGCCTCAAACTCCTCCCTCGTCATCTGCCACGGCTCTTTGGCGTTTTCAGCAACCGTTGAAGCCGGTTCGGAGGGTGAGGGCGGGGCTTCCATGGCAGTTTCCGGGCTAGCCGCTTCCACGGGCCGAACCTTTGCGCCAGCAACCGTTTCGAGACCTTCCTGTGCAGAGCCAGCCACCTTCTCCTGCACGAACCACTTATCCCCGCGTTTGACGATATCCACGTCCTCAACGCTCATCTTCTTGTTGCGGATGGCCAGTCGCGCCAAACCCTCGGTCGCGTAGCCAGAAGGCCGCAAGAGCGTCACGGGCTCCGGGGTGGGTTCGGGTAGGGCTTGGGCCTGTTCGGTTGCTGTAGGGGCTTCCTGTGCGGGCGTGGCGGCCGTAGAATCGATTTCTGCAATAGGGGTAGGCGGGGCCGCGGCAGCTGGCTCGGCTTCGGGTGTTGTGATTTCAGCAACGGGCGTTGTGGATTCTACAACAGGGGCCTCGGCAGCGGGTTCCTGCAAAGCCTCGGCCTGCGGGGCCTCTGCCATCGGAACGCTCAACTGACCATCGGGATCGGCCTCGGCAATCCGGGTTTCGAGTTCGGCGGCAAGGGGGTCGGTTTGCAGATTCTGCTGCGTCGGGGTGTCTTTTTGCCTGTCCGCCGCCTGTTTGCCAACCACGCCGCCCGCGCCGCCAGCCACTCCACCTGTAAGGCCGCCAAGGATGAAGGAGTCGATGTACTCGTCCCATGCCTCGCGGTTCGTGGTGGACTTGCCGGGGACGGCTGCGCGTTCGATGACGGACTGCATGGCCTCCGTGGGGGCTTCCATGGCCGTCTGGGTTCCGGCACCTTTGGCCACAC
>JALOAP010000526.1 GCA_023228745.1 Dehalococcoidia bacterium
CCTGGACCGGGTGAACGCCCTAAATGGCCTGCGGGACCGATACATCAAGCTCCGCTTCCTGGGGTACCGGTTGGCAAAGAGGGCCGCCATCGAGGCCGAGAACACGCGTAGTGATTTGTGGGAGATGGTCTACGCGCTTTATCCGGAGATCAGGGGGAAAAGGCTCACCCTGAACCGCTCTACCATGTCGGTTGAGGAGGTTTCGTGATGAAATGCTTTTATCATAACGCGGATCTCGACGGACATTGCTCGGCCGCGATCGTCAAGCGGCGCGAGCCGCGCGCCTACTTGATCGGCATCAATTACGGCCAGCCGTTCCCCTGGGAGCGACTGGAGCTCGGGGAGGTCGTCTATATGGTCGACTTCTCGCTCCAGCCGTTCGACGAGATGGTCCGGCTCGCGCGATCGTGCCGGCTCGTCTGGATCGATCACCACAAGTCCGCCATCGAGGAGGAGGAACGCCATGCGCCAGACCTTCCGTCCCGCATCGACGGGCTCCGACGGGATGGGATGGCGGGGTGTGAGCTTGCGTGGGAATATTTCTATCCCGGGCAGGAGGCGCCCAGGGCGGTGCGCCTCCTGGGGCGATACGACGTCTGGGACCTGGCGGATCCGGACGTCCTGCGATTCCAGTACGGGATGCGCCTCCTGAACACCTGGCCCGACCAGGCGCCCACGCTGTGGGACAACCTGCTGGCCACCGATACGCTGCGGGAGCGGAGCCTCGTTCGCGGCCTCATCCGCGACGGCGCGGTCATCCTCGACTATGCCGCGGAGGAGAACCGAAAATACTGCCAGGCAGCGGCGTTTGAGACGGAGCTCGCCGGCCTCAAGTGCATTGCCGTCAATAAGATGCTGACGAATTCGCTGCTTTTCAACCCGGTGTGGGATCCCGAGCGGTATCACGCGATGCTGGCGTTCGGCTGGCGCGACGGCCGCTGGGTTGTGTCGCTGTATTCGACGCGCGAGGACGTCGACCGCGGCGCGATCTGTAAGGCCAGGGGTGGAGGAGGGCATAAGGGCGCGGCGGGCTTCCAGTGTGATACGGAGACGATTCAGGGGCTGTTGAGCGCCCGGGTCGGATAATGGTCAATCATCCTGCATATCCCCAAACAGGGGCGGGTCTGTTCGTTTTCCCCCGCCCCGTTTCCCCTCGATTCTCATATGGACTCATGCCATTTGTGTTGTTTTACGCGGTTCCGCGGATTTCCACGCGGTTTTTACGCGGTTTTCGTTTTTTGCAAGGCTCGGTAATGATTAGGCTTTACGTGGTTTACACGGTTTACACGGTTTTTTTCACAACCTTTTTTATATTTTACATTCATCGCCTGCGCGCGCGGATAAGCTAAGTTAAGCTAAGATAGGGTCATAGGGATCATATAATGATAGAGGTTGTCGAAAAAAACCGTGTAAACCGCGGAGCGCCCGGCCAGGATCTCCGGCGAGGGGCCTCGGCCAGGGCGGCGGTGAGCTGCAGCGGGGGGCCCTGGATAGTGACGCTAATGTCGATCGGTGGGCGAATGTTTTTGATTTTTCGCGCTACGGTCGCCTCCTGGGGCTCGCGGATCCGGGCGGCGGCGCGCGTCGTGATCAAAAAGGCGCACAGCGATGGGCGGTAAATCTGATATGCCGAGGGGAGGGGGGACGGAGCGGGCCTGATGGCCCGCTTTTTTTTGACTTGGATGGTGGCGGCCTGGTTTACCGGCCGGCGGTCGTGGGTGCGGCCTTGGGAGGCCGGGAGCGTCTCCGCGCGGTCGGGATCCCGCGGCGGGTCATCCAGTGGGCGAGGTTCTGTTCGGTCGTGCCGTGGATCTTCGCGATCCGCTTCTGGGGCACGCCGAGGTCGAGGAGCTCCCGGATCTGGACGGCGTGGGCGTCCAGGCGTGATTTGCCAGGGCCGCGCGGGCGTCCGAGCTGCACGCCCTGGGCGCGCCGGGTCGCCAGGGCCGCTCGGGTGCGTTGGCTGATCAGGTCGCGCTCGATCTCGGCCGCCATCGCGAGGACCATGGCGACGATCTTGGACTGGAGGCTCCCGTCCAGTCGCCAACCGCCCTTGGCCGCGTAGACGTGGATCTGGGCCTGGGCGCAGTGGGCGAGCATTTCCATGATCTCCAGCATGGAGCGGCCGAGACGGGACAGCTCGGCGACGATCAGCGTGTCGCCAGCCGCCAGGTCGTTCAAGAGGATCGGCGCGATGGAGCGCTCCCGCCAGGGCCGGCGGCCGGACACGACCTCGTCCACCATCTCCACGCGGCCGAGCCCGAGATCGTTGGCCAGTTTGAGGATTTCCAGGCGCTGATTTTCAACGTCCTGCCGGTCGGTCGATACCCTCACATACGCGATGGTTCTCATGTCCTCACCTCCCGATCAAGTGTTAAGGTCGATTTTGTGGTTATAATATAATAGTTGTGCGGACGTTGTCAAGGGTTTTTATCATTCTTTATATGCGACGTTTAACGTTCGTTTTTGTTTTCACTTTGGAGCGGTTTTCGGCGGGTGGCGGCGACGGAGACCGGCCTCGGGCGGTCTGGGCCTGAGATCCTGGCCGGGACGTCGGGGGGCTCAAGGGGCAAAACCCGGAGACCGGCCTCGGGCGGCCTGGGTTGGCGCACCTTTATTTCTATGGGCCCGGTCGCGCGCCGACCTCGGCCTCGCCCGCCCCTCGCCCGGCCCGATCCATCGCGAAGCCCGATCCGCCATGCCCGGGGCCGAGGTGAAAAAGGAAAACCGCCCGACCGGGACTCCCTCCCCCCCACTCATCT
>JALOAP010000525.1 GCA_023228745.1 Dehalococcoidia bacterium
CATCGTCCTGTTCTCCCTTACGGGTGAGCCGTTGAGCGTCCACAGGGAGGTGGCCACCGACCTTTTACGGCTGCCCGGCGACATCGAGGCGCCAGACGGCCTGCTCCCTGTACTCGCTCGCGCGTTGAGCCGTGACCCGGCGGATCGCTACCCGGGGGCGGGAGCGCTCGCTGCGGACCTGCTTCCAGCGCTCGAGGTGCAGGCATTGGCGCCGTCAGCACCGCAAGCGGCGGCGTCCATCGAGAAGCAGGAGCGCGCGCGGCCGCCGCGCCGATCGCTGGCCGGAGGGCTGCGCGCGGCCGGGGCCGGGCTCGCCGCTATTGGCCTGCTGGGGCTCTCGGCGCTGATGCTCGGCAGCGATGCAGACGACGGGCAGGACCGGGGCCCGGTTTCGACCAGCACGAGTGCGAGCGATGAGCGTACCGGCGCCTTGACGGACGCTCGGCACCACGTTGCTGGTGAGCGTACCGCTGGCGTGGCGCCGGCCATGTCAGCGGAGGCGTGCGCGAACGAGGCTTGGCAGCATTTCGTCGCGAATGGTGAGGCGCCACTCTTCCGAGACGAGAATGCTTGCCGGGTCGCGCTCAATGGGACCAGTTGCCCGGCGCCACCCGTCCTCGAAGGGGACGCGCTGCGCTTTACCGATAGCACGCACATCGCCGTCGGTTGGCATGCAGCGTGTGGGGCGACGGCGCATTGGATCGAGGTTGCCGGGCCGACCGGGCTGCTCGCACAGCGGCAAGCAGTCGAGGGAGACACGGAGATGCTGGTAGAGATTGGTAGTGACCAGCCGTCGGAAGTGCTGGTGACGGTCACCGCGTTTTATGACGACCCGAACCTCGAATGGTCGCATTCCCGGCTGCTTGCGCGTTGAGGCCCGCCAGCAGGGCACGGTAATGCGTGCACTACGGCTCGACGGGGGAGCAACAAGACGGCCGCACCGTCGCGCGCATGAGTCCTGCCATCCTTGTTGTCATTCCAGGGTTGGAGCGGGAGCACCGGCAGATCGGACGGTTGTTGGAGGACGAGGGCTGCCTTGTCTTCGAAGCCACTAACGCGGAGCGGGCGCTCAAGCTGATGAACTGCGTCACCATCAACCTGGTGCTCGTGTGCCAGGACCGGGTACCGGTAGATCAACTGGCGGAGTCGACCTGGCGCGTGAGTCCGCGCACCCACTTCATGGTCATTGGCGGAAGTGACCGCGCTGACACTGGCTGGAGCGACAGTTATGTGCGGCGACCAGTGACGTCGCGGGGCTTGCGGGAGCGGATCCTGGACCTGATCTGTAGCTCGTTCGCTTTCGAAGCAGCGACCTGAGCGACAGATACCAGCGAGGTTAGCGCCGACGGCTTGTGCGCTCCCAACTGCGTTGACGCTGGAGCAGAAGACCCGCGAACACCGTCAATTTATACGCGAGAAAGCGCGGGGCAGCGGCGAGCGCGAGCAGGTCGCGTAACGGCGGGTGGACGGCGAACAGGCCCGCGGCGACGTAGCCCAGTAGCGACCCGGCGGCAGCGATGGCCAGCCAGAGGCTGGCGATGCCGGCAAGGCCGAGAGTGAGAGCGAGGCCGGCGAGGGCGGCCAGCAGCGACAGTGGCAGGCCCGCGACCTCCAGTGCACCGTGGCCGGCGGCAAGCTGGCCGCGAAGGAATCGTCTCAGTGCGAGGGTGGCTGCACGCGGTACGAGGGCGAGGCGGCCACCCTCCCAGCGGCGGTCCTGTGTGCGCGCCTCGCGGTACGACGACGCCATCGGCCCAAAGACGGTGGCAGCCGGCTCGAACGTAATGGGGACGTTTGCGGCTGCCAACGCGAGTGTGGCGGCCGCGTCTTCGGCGAGGCCCTCGGCCTCCATGCCCAGGCGGGCGATGTCGATGCGGAACGCCATGCCGTTGCCCTTGAGCGACGTGCCGAGGCCGAGCCGTGATGCCCCGAGCGGGCGCGACCAGTGGACCAGGCCGAGTGCGAGGCGCCGGAGCGCTGGGACGTTGCCCGCCGCCGGCTCGGCTGCGTAGTGCACCTGGACGGCCGCGGCGCCGCGTTCCAGGCGGCCAGCGATGGCGTGGAAGAAGCCCGGCGACACCCGGCTGTCAGCGTCGACCACGACGATAGCGTCCGGAGGGGTGGTGCGGGTCGCGAGGTGATGCAGTGCGAAGCGGAGCGCGTAGACCTTTCCGCGTTCGGAGTCGGAGTTTCGCTCCAGCACGGTCGCACCGTCACAGCGCGCGAGGGCGGCGGTGCGGTCAGTACAGTTATCGGCAACGACGACCAGCTCGGGCCCCGGCACGAACGGCACGTTGCGCAGGCTGGCAAGGCAGCGGGCGATGAGGGCCTCTTCGTTATGTGCCGGGATGACCACTGCAAATCGCCATTCCCGGGAGAGCGGATAGCGCCGACGTGCCGGCCGAGGGATGGCCAACAGCGAGAGTAGGGTCCACCAGGCGCCATGGGCGAGAACTATGGCGCCGGGCAGCGACCCGGCAACGAAGAGCAGGCCGCTCATGCCTGGACCGCCGGGCCCGCGACCGGCTGGGTGCTGCCAAGGAGGAGGTGCTCGAGTCGGGCGGTGTAGCGTTCGATGGTGAAGTGCTGGAGGGCGCTTCGCCGGGCGGCGTCGCCGAGCTGACTTCGAAGATCTGAGTCCGAAAGCAGGCACTCTAACGCCCGGCGAAGGGCAAGGGCATCGCCCGGCAAGACGTACAGGCCGGTTGTCTCTTCACCCGGCGACCGGTCTTGGAACAGGTGCGGTCCCCGGTCGCGGGTTG
>JALOAP010000528.1 GCA_023228745.1 Dehalococcoidia bacterium
TGGAACGGCGTCGTGAACACCAGGAGCGTCGCCGCCTGCACACTGATCCAGCTCTTGAGCATGATCGTCGCCACCAGGCGCAAGCCCTCCCCGCTTGCTGTGAGCTCGAACAACCAGAGGTCCACGGTCCCGAGGGGATCGCCCTTCTTCGTGAAAATGAGCGGCACGGCCGCCAGCGCAAACGGCAGCGCGATAAATGAACCGCGGATGACCCGCGTCGCTCCGACCGAGGACACCTGCGCCACCGCCATCACCGCCAGCCAGGCAATCCCCAGCGCCACGAACGACGCCACCGGCAAGAGGCTCACCGACAGGATGAATCCCACGGTCGCGAGGAACTTGAGCCGCGCATCGGCGCGATGCACGGCGCTTTCCCGGTGGAGGTAGCGATCGAGGTTCAGCTGCTGGCCTTTCTGCTCTGCCGCAACACGTACCCGATTCCCACCGGCACCACGAAAACGATCGCCACCCCAACGAGCCCCGCGAGCACGACCGTCGCCCACTCGTTGTCGATGCCGGGGATGGTGTAATCCGGCAGCAGCTCGAATCCTGGGTCCTTCCCCTGTTCAGCGAATGCCTTATCTTCCGAAACGCGGTCCAACCCGTCCGGGTCACTCGATGCCGCCGGTGCCAGGAACACGACGACCGCCGCCGCAATGACGAGCCCCGCCACCACCCACCAGTTCCGTCGAATCCAGCTCTGCTTCCCGCTGCCGGGGGGTGGTGCGACTGCGTTGTCGTCCTGAAGCCTCGATTCCACCTGTGCCATCGTCTCCCTCCTACGCCTCGACCGGCCGTGCGTCACGAAGCTGGAGCAGGTCCGCCCGGCTCGCCGCGATGAAGCTCAGCGCAGCGACCGTGATGACCGCCTCGCCGATTCCGATGAGGACGTGCCAACCGGCCATCGCCGGGAGTGCCGTCGAGAGATCCGTGGTGTCCGACACCGCCAGTTGCACCGCTGTCAGCAGCGCCGCAACGAAGACTGACACCCACGCCGCCACTCCCGCAGCCACAAGGCGTGCGCGCTCCTCCCCACCGAGGGCCGCGCAAAGCGACCGGTAGAGCCAGAAACCGCCGAGTGTCCCCACGATACCCATGTTGAAGATGTTCACCCCAAGGACGACGAGCCCACCGTCCTGGAACACCAGTGCCTGCACACCGACGACGCAGGCCATCACGATCGTCCCTGCCCACGGACCGAGCAGCACCGCCGCGAGTACCCCGCCGAGCAGGTGTCCCGACGTTCCGCCAGGGATCGTGAAGTTGAACATCTGTGCCGCGAAAATGAACGCCGCCATCACACCCATGAGCGGCACCGCCCGCTCATCAAGCTGCTCGCCAGCCTTCTTCAGCGAAAAGGCGAGCACCAGCCCGGTCACGATCCAAAACGCTACCGATACCGGCGCCGAGAAGAATCCGTCAGGTGCGTGAAGCAGGAAAACCGTTGGCAACATATCAGCTTGTCCCCCGTGGGTCGTAAGTCTACGGCCCGGATGCAAAGTGTTGCAATTGCTACTCGTCGCAATTGAATACAATTGTCCCGCGAACGTCATGGCCTCGCCTGCCGCAGTTTGCTCCGCTTCTTCTTGCCGCCTATCGTTCCGTTCAATGGACCAGCCAGCTCGCTACACCGTCGGTGATTTCGATATCGCAATCGTTTCGGATGGCCACCTCAAACTCGATGGCGGCGCCGTATTCGGCCTTGTCCCCCGCGTCATGTGGGAGCCCGTCATCGGACGCGAGAACATCGACGATGAGCACCGCATCCAGCTCGGACTGAACTGCATGGTTGTCCGCCGCGGCGACGACGTTGTCCTCGTCGAAACCGGCATGGGGAACAAACTGCACGGGGCGATGCGCGACCGCATCTTCCCCGGCGATTACGGCTACCTGCTCGAAGGCCTCGCGAAGCTCAACCTTCGCCCCGAAGACATCACAGCGGTCGCCAACACCCACCTGCACGCCGACCACTGCGGCTGGAACACCGTCGTGAAGGACGGCGAGATCGTTCCCGCCTTCCCCAACGCCCGCTATTTCGTCCAGGCCGGCGAATACAAAGCTGCACGAAACCCAAACGAACGCACAAAAAGCACCTACCTCGCCGAGAACTTCGAGCCGCTCGAACGCAGTGGCCAGCTCGAGCTTGTCAGCGGCGAACAGCAGGTCATCCCCGGCCTGCACTTCCTGCCGACACCCGGGCACACCGCCGACCATGCCTCACTGGTGCTCTCCTCGCGCGGCGAGACCGCCATCTTTACGGGTGACCTCGTACACCACGCCGTCCAGGCCGAACGCCCTGCCTGGATCGCTGCTTTCGATATCCTTCCCCTCGCGACCCTCGAGACGAAAAAGAAGTTCGCCGAGCGGGCTATTCGCGAAAACGCCCTCCTGATCTGCGTCCACAATGCCTTCCCCGGCGTGGGCCGCCTGCGCGAGCAGGATGGCAAGCGCGTCTTCGTGGCCGAATGAGCGAGCAACGTCCCGTCTACCACCTCGCGCTGCGCGAGACCTACGCCGCCGCGGGCGCCATCTTCGAGGAGCGCCTCGGCTGGTCGCTCCCGATGCACTTCGGCGACGCCGCTCGCGAATACGCCGCACTTCGCAACCATGCCGCGCTCTTCGAGCGTTCCCACCGCAGCCGCATCCTGGTCACCGGCACCGACGCACACGTCGTGCTCGATGCCGCATTCGAAGGGCACGTCCACGAACTCGAAGAAGGCCGCTCCCTCCGGACCGTCGCGCTTGACGATGCCGGGAACG
>JALOAP010000529.1 GCA_023228745.1 Dehalococcoidia bacterium
GTTGTCCGAGAAAAATAAAACTTTAATCAAAACCTGCGTTTCTCAACTGCAGGAAGCCATAGAAGCGTTAAACAAGCTTTTAGACGCAACTGAACCTCAAGATGATGACGACAGCAAAGATTTCACCTTTGATGATGAAAGCCCTGAAGAACAGAAATCCACTGATCCCACCTTAAATGATGAAGAGATCGACCTCGATTCAATTGCCCACGAAGAAAAGGCCCCACCCGACCCACTCAACATTAATGCAGACGATGTAAAGGGAGTCCTCGGCAAATTGATTGACGAGAAACTGAGGAAGTTGACTGGAAAACTCGATTAAGAGGTGAACGAACGTGACCAAAGAAGAACTTATAAAGTTAGTAGATGACGTTATAGGCGAAAAATTAAAAGACGTGTTACAGCAGCAAAGTGATAACCAGCAGAAATGGATTGAGAAAATCCTTACTGCTCAAAGGCAACAGGAGCAGAAAGCCGAAAAGCCCAACGTGGGCCGTTTAATCCGAGCCTTAGCGGCTGGGAAAGGCGATCCTCAAAAAGCGGCTGCATTTGCCCAAAAAGCATGGAAAGATGAAGCCATTGTCAAAGCGTTGCAGACTGATGAAGGAGAAGCCGGCGGATATTTGGTACCGGAGGAATACTCCAGCCAGCTCATTGAGTATTTACGCCCCTTGGCAGTCGTGCGCAGAATGAACCCCGTGATTATCCCGATGGAAACCGGCACCATGAGCATGCCGGCAGTGACTGGCGGAGCTTCTGCTGAGTATATCGGTGAGGGAACCAACGTTCCGAAAAGCCAGCCCACCTTTGGACAGGTGAAATTAACCTGGAAAAAACTGGCGTGTCTGGTTCCGATCTCAAACGACCTCATCCGGTTTAGCTCCCCCAAAGCCGATGAAGTGGTACGAAACGACCTGGTTGGAGCAATGGCACAGCGTGAGGACGCTGCTTTTATTCGTGATGACGGCACCAACGATAAGCCTAAGGGCTTGTTAAATTGGATTGCCACAGCCAATAAATTCGAAGCCAATGAAACCGTTAGTCTCGCTAATGTCACCATCGACCTCGCTAAAGCAATTTATTACCTCCGCAAAAATGAAACCAAGTTCCTCAACTGCGGTTGGATTCTATCGCCTGGCTCGGAACTGTATTTAAGGACAATTCGGGACAGCAACGGGAATTTTGCTTTCAAGGGCGAAATGGACCAAGGCAGGCTCTTTGGATTCCCATTTGGCGTGACCACTCAGGTTCCCGACAATTTGGGCGACGGCGAGGACGAATCGGAAATCTACTTTGTTGATTTTGCCGACGCTGCGATTGGTGAATCAAGCCGAGTCGAGATCGAAATCTCCAGCGAAGCCGCCTATTACGACGGTTCAAATGTCGTATCGGCTTTCTCGCTTGACCAAACCGTATTAAGGGCAATCGCACGGCATGATTTTGCCATGCGCCGGAATACTTCGGGGGCTGTCATTCAAGCGGTCACCTGGGGATCTTCAATCGTATCATAACTGACTGACTCAGGGCCGGTAGTTTAACGCTATCGGCGTTTGGAGGCGATAAACCATGATCTCTCGTGATATTGGGAATTACATAAAAATAATGAACGGCGGTGGCTCTGTCTTGGGGCCTGGCGATACCGATACCGACATTGAAGGGGCGGCCATTGACCGTTCTGGATATTTGAGCGGCGTTTTTGCCGTTCATTACGGCATCGACGGCCCTTCAATTGACGGGCAACTGGGAATCACCGCAAAAATCCAGGAATCCGCTGACAACTCGGATTGGTCGGACGTAAGCGGAGCCACCATTGCGCTGGCTTGTGTCACTTTAACCGCTTCAAACGTTCCAGTCTCGGCAATCGCTGAAGTCAATGTCGATTTCTCCAGCTTAGAAAGATACGTCCGTGCTGTCGTTACTCCGGCACGTTCCAGCGCAGAATCCGATACTGCAGTTGTTGGAATCACTGCAATTCTGGGCGGCGCTGACGTATTACCGGTATAGTGCCATGCTGGTGAAATTTGTGAAAGGGTACAGCCCTTACCAAAAAGGCGAATCGGCAGGATTCCCACCTGACAAAGCAGAAAAGTTGGTCAAAATGGGGGTAGCCATTTACCCTCCCAAACCAAACCCCGATCCAGTACCGGAACCGAAACCCCAAATTCCAGAATTAAAGCCCGAACCAGTAACTTCTGATTTTCAAGCTCCAATAAACCGAATGGTGAAAAAGGCGAAGAAAAAATGAGCAATGTGACGATCCTCACCCCAGCGGCCAATAAGAAACTCACCACCTTAGAGCAAATCAAGCAGGAACTGGAAATTACCAATTCAACCGATGACGCATTCTTAAACGATCTAATCGATCGGATGAGCGGAAGAATTGAAGACTTTTGCCATCGAATCTTTGCCAAGCAAACCTATCAGGAAAAAGTGGCCGGATT
Organism: Dehalococcoidia bacterium; assembly: GCA_023228745.1. Classification (GTDB taxonomy): domain Bacteria; phylum Chloroflexota; class Dehalococcoidia; order Tepidiformales; family Tepidiformaceae; genus JALOAP01. The sequence continues at coordinate 2,442 of JALOAP010000529.1, forward strand.
TGGGGATAAAATTCTGCTTCTCACTCATACCCCGATTATTTCAGTCTCATCGGTATTATGTGATTCCAGTCCCATCACTGACTATGAAATCTATAACGCTAACGCTGGTGAGCTTTACCGCAGTATCGGCTGGGCATGGGATGCCACCATGTGGTGGGGGGCTTCTGCTTTTCCATCTTCGCACCATTCAGAACAGAACTTCACGGTTGTTTATGAGGCGGGGTATGTGTTACCTGGGGACGATGGATTACAGACCCTTCCCAGGACCATTGAGGACGCCTGTATCCAGTGCGTCAAAGAAGCCTGCTTGAAGCGGCG
>JALOAP010000530.1 GCA_023228745.1 Dehalococcoidia bacterium
TTTGTGGCAACCCAACATTGGGTTAGGGACTCCTCCAACAATTTGCGAGCGTCCCTATATCGAATGTGTTGATATGCCGGACATAGCCGCTAATGCTTATCCGATTGTTTTGGGTGATTTTAAGCGTGGCTATAAGATTATTGATCGGATATCCATTTCTATCACTCGAGACAACTTAACCCAAGCCTCAAGCGGAAAATGCCGTTTTACTGCACGTAAAAGGGTAGGCGGACAAGTAGTTTTGGCCGAAGCGATCAGAAAACTCAAGATCGCCACTTCATAAGGCGGTGATCGAGATGAGCGAATACAACGTTAAAAATTACCAAGAGCAAGGAGGGGCTCGCTGGGTAGTCGGCGGAGAGATTGATATTATCTCCGGCGGAACGGCTAAAATTGCCGGAGTAACCCTATCAAAAACCGCCGCCCAGCTCAACGCCGCTCCAACCCGGATTATCAGCTACGAAGTTGAGGATTTAGGCGCTGACGGCGATATTTCCAACCGCCCCATTTTCTACGTTCCAACCGGATATAAGTTGACCCTAACCGACATTCTGCTTCTTTCCCAGGGAACGGCGGCAAGCGTTGACAATGATAATACTTCGGTTGTCGATGTATTGAGCGGATCGAAAAGCATAGCAACGGCAACTTTCAACGCTTCGGTTGGTTTTCCGGCAATTGCTACCGCTACCAGTTTAGGGGCGTTATCAACCTATAAAACGCTGGTTGCCGGTGACGTGGTGAAACTATCAGTCACTAACGGGTCAACCGCTGATATTCCGGGATTTGTATTAGAACTCATTGGAACAATAGAGACTGCATAAGAGGTGAAATAGATGAGAGACCTTTACCATAATATAGCTGTTGTACAACTCATGGCCCCTGTAGATATTACTACAAACGACACTTACAGCTCAATTGTCGATCTACAGGATTTTGAACAATGTGATATTATCGTCAACCTTGGAGTGTGTACCGGTGCAACCGGAAATACCTATGTGACACCAGTTTTACAAGAATCCGACAGCCTAACTGAGGCTGATTTCAGCGCCGTTGATTCCGATGATTACCTCGGTGGTTTTTCCAAAGTAGATGATGTAGCTAAAGATAACACCATTCAACGTGTTGGGTATGTTGGGAGCAAGCGCTACTTGAGGGTTTTAATGGATGTCACCTCAACTATGACCAACGTTCCGGTGTCTATTACTGCTATTTTAGCTGGAGCACGCCATAATCCTCCGACTGCTCCAACCGCTTTAGCTACCACAGGATAAGCTAATGAAAGTTCAAATGCTCGTATCCAAGAAGGGTTCTCCGGACGGGATACGAGTTTTCTTGTATGAATCGGGGAAGGAATACAACCTCCCCGATCGTTTAGCTAACATTTTCATCACTGAAGGGTGGGCAGAGAAAGTTATTGAACATGAGCCCACCCCTCAGTATGAAACCAAAATAATCAAGCCCTCACGGAAGAAGGGCGGTGGAAAATGAAAATAGGAACCGGAATCTATAAAGAGCCTTTGTATGATAGCGTGGTGGTCACCTGTGCAACCGGCGAGCCAACGGTCAATACTATTACGGTTGATACTGATAAAAGGTGGTTTATCCATGCTTTAGGAATTACCTGTGACATCACTATTGATTACGTTAAATTTGACGGAAACAGTATCGGTCTTACTGCAACTGCAACTCTGGATGAAATCTTTGGAAAAGATTTACCGGCCGATGATTCAATTCAAGTTGCCTGTGTCACCAATGATGGCGAAGACGAAAAAACCTTAACTGTTGTGTTGAAAGGGTACAAGGTAGCCAAATGATCACATCTAAAGACGAACTCAAACCATTCCTCGATATTGAGCTTTCCGATACCGATAATGACACTCTTATCCATTCGGTGTTGAAGGCGGCTGACAGTAAAGTAAAAAATTATCTCCGTTACAATCCTGAAGCAGTTGTCACCACTTCAGAGGAGAAACGGGTTTATAAAAGCCGGTTTGTTCCTTTAGATCATGGGCCGATTACCACTATTGTTTCAATTACTGATAGCAATGGCGTAGCCTATGAAACCGATGAATACCGGATAGCCGAGAAGGGAATTGTTGAGTTTTTAGGTGCTCTTTCTGCAACTACCATTAATGTAACTTATTCCGGCGGATACGGTGAAAACGATATGCCGGAAGACTTGAAACTGGCGGTTTGGGTGATCGCTGAAAGCCTTTACAACCGTAGAGGAAGTTTCGGGGCAAAGAAAGAAAGTATTTTCTCCTATTCAATTGACTATCATGATGACATCCCACCTGATGCGAAAGCGATTTTAAACGACTACCGGAGGGTGCTTCTTTGATTTTTAATGAAACCGTTTCAGAATATTCCGCAACTGTCACAGTTGATAAATATGGAATCCCTTCAAATACCTACGCTCTGGTTAAAACCTACAAAGTTTACTGGGAATCGATCGGAAGCGAAATTGCCCTCCGGCAATACGGATATAAGGGAGACGTAAACTACCGGATGATTTCTACCTTTGCCCCGACTGTTGGAAATTATGTTAAATATGAGAATGAATATTATTTAATCGTTCGGGTGATAACCACAAAACCGAGAAGGAGAATCCATCATTACGAAACCTTGCTCGCCATCTACCGGCCATGATCAAAATTAAGGTGAAGGGTTTAGACAAGGTTCTCTTGGAAATCGACAAATGGCAAAAGGAGACTGAGAGAGTTTTAGATAATGCAGTCTTAGAATCGGCGGTTTAT
>JALOAP010000531.1 GCA_023228745.1 Dehalococcoidia bacterium
TCGGGCACGGGAAACTCACGGCAAATGGGGTTGAAGCGAGTCTAGCACAGCACTGGCTTTGGCTGACCGGGAGCTACTCCTCTGGTGGGTGGGACAAGTCCCTGAGGAGCTTCTCTACCGCGGCACGGAGGGGTGGTAGGCCTACCTCCACGGCCGCCCAGACAAGGTTCCGGCTCACGCCGAAATACTGATTGTCCTATCACGTTCCGCATCCCGATGATGTCGATATCGCTTTCATCTCGCTCCTCTCCACGTGCGACGGAGCCGAAGAGGCGCAGGTTGTACGCTCCGCGGCGGGCCAGCGCCGCGGCGATCTCCAACCGGTGCTGCTGAATCAGACGCCTGCGATTCACCTCAACATTGCACGTCCTGACGAGTTCTCCTCCTTCCACAGTGCGTACGCGACGTCCTTCGCCACCCTGAACCGGCGCGCGGCTTCGGCGGCCGCGCCGGAGCGCCGTGCCCCGGCGCGCTGCATCTCGGCCATGTACTGCCGCACCGCCTCCACGTCCGTCTCCTCGCGAGCAGGCACCCGCACGACAACTGTGCACTCGCCTTTTGTGCGTTCGAACCGCCGCGCGAGTTCGCTCGCAGGCCCCCGCGCGACCTCCTCGTGCAGTTTCGTCAGCTCGCGGCAGACCACCGTCTCCGGGTCACCGAATACCTCCGCCACGGCGTCCAGCGTCGCGGAGAGCCGGTTCGGGCTTTCGAAGAAGACGAGCACCGAGGCCGCTGTCCCCGCCGAACGCAACCGCTCGCGGCGTTCTCCCGCCTGGCGTGGGAGGAATCCCAGGAAGTGGACCGACGTGCCTTCGAAGCCCGCGACCGAAATAGCTGCGGCCAGTGCCGACGGCCCGGGGACGGCGAAGACCGGGATGCCCCGCGCGTGCGCGGCCTCCACCAGCCGCGCCCCGGGGTCGGCGACCACCGGTGTTCCTGCATCGCTCACGAGCGCGACCGGGGTCGTCTCGGCCGCGGCGAGGAGTTCCGGGATGCGCGCCTGGACGTTGTGTTCGGTCAGGCTCAGGCTTCGTGCCTGGCTCTCGGCCAGCCGGAGCAGCGTGCCCGTCGTGCGCGTGTCCTCGGCGGCAATGACCGCCGCGTCGCGGAGCACCTCGCGGGCGCGCGGCGACAGGTCGCCGAGGTTCCCGATCGGTGTGGCCACGACATAAAGCCCGGGGTTCAAGTCACCCATACCACACCTTGACGACGCCTCGGACGACGCCTCGGCACATAACGGAAACGGAAGCTTGAGATGTGTTGACCCTGTTCATCGCGGCTGCCTACACTCGAAGGATATACGCGGCTTCCCGCTCTGCCGCCACTCTAATCCCGGGTTTTCGCTGACTTGAGTACTGCCGTTTCTCTCGGTTCCGCCGCCTCCGAACATCCGGAGGGCGGCCATGCGCCGTTGTCATCTGACGACCAGCCGCCTCTCCCCCAGTTCAAGCAACTCCGCCGCGCCTATGGCTTCGACGATGTCGCCATCGTCCCCGGCGCGACGACCATTAACCCCGAGCTTGTTGAAATGGGCCTCCAGATTGGTGAGCACCAGTTCAACATCCCCTTCCTCGCCTCGGCCATGGACGCCGTCGTCGACCCCACGTTCGCCGTTGCGATGCACAAGGCCGGTGGCCTCGCCGTCCTGAACCTCGAGGGCGTCTGGACGAAGTATGACGACCCCCGCAGCATCCTCGAAGAGGTCGCGTCCGCGAGCCGCAACGAGGCGACGGTCATCCTCCAGAACGCCTACCAGGCGCCAATGCGCGAGGACCTGATCGCACGCCGTATCCGGGAGATCAAGGCCGAAGGCGGCGTCGCCGCCGTCTCCGTGACGCCGATGATGACGAAGCGCCTTGCGCCGCTGATCCAGGAATCCGGCGCGGACATCCTTGTCGTGCAGAGCACCGTGACCACCGCGCGCCACGAATCCACGAGCATCGAAGGCCTTCGCTTTGACAGGCTGCTGAAGGACATCCACATCCCGGTGGTCGTCGGCAACACCGTCGGCTTTGAGGCCACGCTGGAGATCATGCGGACGGGCGTCGCTGCCGTGCTTGTCGGCGTCGGCCCCGGGGCAGCCTGCACCAGCCGCGAAGTGCTTGGCATCGGCGTCCCCCAGGTGACGGCGACCATCGAATGCGCCGCCGCCCGCGACTACTACCTCCGCGAGACCGGCCGCTACGTGCCGATCATCACCGATGGCGGCATCCGCACCGGTGGCGACGTCTGCAAGTGCTTCGCCGCGGGCTCCGACGGTGTCATGATGGGGTCACCGTTCGCCGGCACCACCGAAGCGCCAGGCCGTGGCTACCACTGGGGCATGGCAACACCGCACGCAAACCTGCCGCGCGGCACCCGCGTCCAGGTTGGCGTGAATACTACGCTTCAGAAGCTGCTCTACGGTCCTACCAGCCGCACCGACGGCACCGAAAACCTCGTCGGCGCATTGCGGACGGCGATGGGCATGTGCGGCGCCCACAACATTCGCGAGTTCCAGCAGGCGGAGATGATCGTCGCCCCTGCTATCAAGACGGAAGGAAAGATCTACCAGTTTGCGCAGGCTGGCCAGTAGCTTTCTCGTTTTGCTTGTGACCGTGGCGGCGGCCCTCCCCGGGGCCGCCGCTTTTGCTGTGCCCTTCGACACGCCAGAGAGCGACCCTTGCTTCGAGGTGAACCCCGGCGACCTGCTTCCTGCCGTCGAAGCGTCGAACATCATCGCCATCGGCACCGTCGAGAACTACAACGGT
>JALOAP010000532.1 GCA_023228745.1 Dehalococcoidia bacterium
GTACTATCGGCCTTCTTAATAATCAACGTCCACATAAAATCACCTATCCCAAAAACAATATTGAGTACGTGCATGGGTTTAACGGAGCGCCGGCCTTTGTCCATGTGAACGTGAGTCCGTCAGCATCCATTGTTTTGGTAACTGCGGTCCAGCCAGCACCACCAACAGAGTTGTAGACGATATTGGCTGTTGCGATATTCATACTGACGGCGCCTGCATTATTGAGTTGGTAGGAACAGGCTTCAGCTATGGATGAATCACTAAACCCTTGAGATGACGCGGATAGCCCGCCCTCAGCGTATGCGGCCCAGACTATGGCCGCCACCGGCGCGAATCCAGCACCTGTCACGGCCTGATCGCCAGAAACCGCGTTGAACGTACCCGATACAATCTTGCTCTGGAATATGCCAGTCACCCATGACGGATAATCTCCTGACCCATCCATCCGCAGATACTGGCCAGCCGTTCCCTTCGCCAACCGTGACCAGACGGATGCACCTCGATAGATAGTGTCTCCTGCGGCCTCAGACGCGATAAATAGGCTCGCAATATCGTGAATCTGCACAACAGCAGACCCATTGTAATATTTGGGTCGGTGAGTCTGTTCATCGAAGGCGAATTTGCCCTCAGCGTCCAACACGGAGGAGCATTCTGCTGTGGATAATAGGGGCAGCTTCAGATATTCGTCGCCATCGGTGTTGTCGATGATCAGGCCGGATTCAATTGTCGGTACGCCGTCCAGTCCTTTGAGGTATCGCAGATTATCTCTGACCTGTTCATTCAGTTGTGATGCGAGTAGCTTCGCCGCTGTTACCCATGTTCTGGGAGTCGTAAAGGCCATAAATCACCCCTAATAACTGAGTACGTCGTCCCCATCGAGGACGGACGTGTCAAGAATGAAATCCTGTACCCCGATTGCCGAGAGCGTCCATTGAGTTTCCATGAATGAAGGCTCGAAGTGATGCGCTACTTTCTCGATGAAGAAATCGGCGTTTACCGCCGTCTGAGCCTCGATGACCGTGATCCGGTCTGAGATATCCCGACCCAGCATCGCCGCCAGTTTAGTGTCATCGTCAGGCCGGAGAGTGACCGTGATCTCTGCGTGCGGGTCTTTGTGCCGAGCCAGCAGATACCGGCTTCGGTTTTGGGCATCGCTCAGATCGTCCAGCAATGCACTGTCAAACTCATCCTCTCGGATGCCATAATCAGCCTGAGAATCAGTATCGTTGATCGTGCTTGACCCCTCGTCGGTCTCCTGGAGGAGATCGCCGCGAAGCCGAATAAAGGTCAAATAGAATCCGGTTGCCCCGGTGTTCTCGACGGCTATCCCAATCGACTCAGCATATTCTGTGAGCGTGATAGAAACGTCTGCCGTCCGATCAGTACCCAATCCGTCAGCCTGGTTGTTCGCCGTGTAGTCTGTCGTAGCCGCGGGTGTGGTGATCGATAATGCCGGGTAAGCCAAGATCGCATTGATGGTGAGGGTTTCCCCGGCCGGAATATACGGTGTGTCCCAATTACGCCAAACTTCAGCGGTTGAAAGCGCCGTCCGCGCATGGGCCTTGGTGGTAAACCGATTCAGAAGTTCCCTTTCCCCATAGGCGTAGGTCATGGAATAATGGTCTTCATTCAGAGTGTACACGCTTGCATCGTGTGGGGATAACGCCCTGTGACCGCGAGACTCGAATACAATCGTTCCGTCTGCCTTGTCGTAGACGCGCCCACAGCATGATTTTATGACGTGGCTCAAAGCCTCAAGCCCATTAGTGGCCGTGAATTTGGCGTAAGAATAGGAATCCTCGCCGGTATCCAGAGAGTTAGGGATAGTCTCGGCGGGCCTCTCCACAGCGTCTATAATCGCCGCTATAACCTCATCTTCACCAACGTCCTCAAGAAGTTCTGTTGTCACCTTCGTTTGAAATCGAGAGAGTTGCCCGACCGCATGGATATATGCGTCCTGCTGTTTCTTTGAGGGGTTCGGCACTATCTTGGTGATGTAGCCGTAGAACACGTCATACGTCGATCCGCCATAGGTCGCTTGAATCCGAATCGGGCGCATGGGCTTGAGCTTGCCGTAATATGCGCCACTGGAATACTCCGGGGAAAAGTTCTTGCTGGTATTCACCACGCGAAGCTCTGCCGTCGATACCTGAACATCCCCGAGATCAGAGTCTCGGCCTCTTTCCGTGGTTATTGATTTGGTGTACGCAGAGATATCATCATCTGGTATCACTAGCCCTGCCACCCAAGTCGCTCCGGTTATTGTCCCGGCATTGCCCTCGCTCGAACTGTCGGCAACTGTCAAGCCGTCCCCTTCATCCGCGTGCCACCACCCGATAATCCCGGCGATTGAATACGGTATATAGCGCCCCGCGCCAGAGTTATAGTTATAGGCAATCTCCTCGGGTGTTAATATCCGGGAATAGTACCTAACCTCGTCAATAGACCCAACGAAAAATTGACCTGATGTATTACCGCTGCCAATGGTGAGCGTCGTCGAAACATATTCAAGCAAGTATGTCCCTGTGCCGGTACATGTCCCATCCCCTATTTTCACGCCATCAAGCCATAGGGTCTGGTAATGCGTGGTCGAGTCGTACATAATGACTATGTGATGCCATGCCTCATCAGTGGGAGCTGCACACGATATTTTATATTGGTCGGATCCATTCACCCGGCACCAGACCGCGATCGCGTTACCCGATGTAATCCTAAACCCCAGCCCCTTATAC
>JALOAP010000533.1 GCA_023228745.1 Dehalococcoidia bacterium
CCGGCTGGTACATCACCGATAGCCGCAAGGCTGACTCTGCCGTCTCCGAGTCGAGCGAGTCTCCCGGCAGCGAGAGCGCGAGCGCCGCTGGCAGCGCCAGCAGCTCCGATGGTGGTGACAGTTCTGCTGCCGCCGCTGGCTAACGTTTTCCCCTCAGTTATTTCCCTTCTCGTTGTCGATAGTGAACGTCGCGTATACTTTGCAGGTGGCCACGCCCCTTGGGAAGACGGCAGGACGACGTTCGGGGAGTGCTGAGCGCATCGTCACGGTTGCACGCGAACTGTTCGGTCGCGACGGCTACGGGCGTACGACCATCAAGCAAATTGCTGACCGCTGCAGCCTGAGCGATGCAGCAGTGCTGTACCACTTCCCTTCCAAGCGGCACATCCTCGAAGCGGTCCTCGAACCCCCGGAGCTTGCCCCGGTACCGCTCCCGGATTCATGGGATCCGCTCGAATTCGCACGGACCATCGTCGACTGTTTCTATGCATGGGAACCGCACTGGGCGCGTGTCCGTGTCCTGCTCGTGCAGGCGCTTGATGACGACCTCACGAGCAGCGCCTTCAGCATCGCCCTGAACCGATCATGGAGCGACGTTGTCTCGCCAGCGCTCAAACCCCATTGCGGGGCCGAAACCGAAGAGATCGCAGCCGCGCTCGCCACACTCTTCAATGGAATCCTCACGGACCGCCTGATTAGCTCCGGGGCCGATTTCGAAGCAACGATGGGAGACCCGAAGATGCGCGAACTGCTCGTGCAGTGCGTGCTCCTCGTGCTCCCTCCTGCCCCAGACGTTGCTCCTGTGAGTGCGACCGGGTGACCAGGGGAGGTTGCAGATGCCGGTGATGAAGCGCGGGATACGCCACCTGGGCCGGCAGGAGACCCGCCGCCGCATCCTCGATGCCGCTCTCGACATCTTCGCCGCCGAGGGCTTTGATTCCGTCACGGTAAAACGGATAGCGGAACGATCCGGCCTCACCGATGGCGCCCTCTACTACTACTTCGACTCCAAACAGGCCATGCTCACTGCCCTCATGGAGGAGCGGTGGAACATCCCTCGTGGTCTCGAACAGGTTTCCCGGATTGTCAGCGAGCCCCTCTCGCCAGCCATCCTGGATCGTGTGGTGGACAACATCTTCGACGCACTCGCCCGCAACCAGTCGATCCTCCGCATCGTCATGCGGCAGGCGCTCGCAGAAGACCCGCTCGCGATGAGGCTGCGCAAGGATCGACGCGAGAAATGGCGCGTCGGTCTGCTTCATCTCTTCCTACCCCATCTCCCTCCGGAAGAAGCCGACCGGGTAGTCGATATCCTCCTTTCCGTCAGCACCGGTCTCTTCCTCGCTGGCCAGATGGACCATGGACGCGAGTTCGCGCGGGTCTCGCAGGGCGAACAGTATCGCGCTAACGTGCGTCGCCTGGTTCGCCGCATGATCCCCCTCGATCGCTTCCCCCTGGCGAAGGCGAGTTCGTGAGGGCACTCGTCCAGCGCGTCTCCCACGCCAGCGTCACGGTCCGGGGCGAAACCATCAGTGCTATCGATCGCGGCTTTCTCGTATTCCTCGGCGTGGCCTCAGATGACACGACCGCGCTCGCCGAACGGCTCGCCAGCAAGGTCGCGGCGCTTCGCATCTTCGAAGACGCGGAGGGCAAGATGAACCGTGCGCTGGCTGATGTTGGCGGCGCCGTCCTCTGCGTGAGTCAGTTCACGTTGTATGGAGATGTGCGGCGTGGCAACCGCCCGTCGTTCACCGGTGCAGCGAACCCGGAGCTCGGCCGCGAACTGTACGACCACTTCTGCCGCGCGATAGAGGCGGCGGGCCTTCGCTGCGAACGAGGCCAGTTCGGCGCCCACATGGAAGTCGCGCTGCTGAACGATGGGCCGGTTACCCTCATGATTGACACGTCCGACTTCGAACGGCCGCGCCGCGCCTGAGTCGCCACCGTTCGGACATCGAAGCAATGACCCAGGGGAGCGATGCCATGCGCATGAGCCAGATGCTTTTCAAGACCCTCCGGGAGGCGCCGGCCGAAGCCGAGATCCCGAGTCACCAGTTGCTCCTGCGCGCCGGCCTCGTGATGCCAATCGCCGCCGGGCTCTACTGCTTTACGCCGCTCGGCTGGCGTGTTTTCCGCCGCGTCGAGGCGATCATCCGCGAGGAGATGGATCGCAGCGGCGGCCAGGAAGTGCACCTGCCGGCCCTCCACCCCATCGAGCTTTGGGAACAGTCAGGGCGTGCCGCCGCCATGGGCCAGACCCTCTTCCGCCTCCGCGACCGCCGTGAGCGGGAGTTCGCCCTTGGGCCGACGCACGAGGAGGTTGTTAGTGTCCTCGCTGGCCGCCACATCCAGAGTTACCGCGACCTGCCCGTCACGCTCTACCAGATCCAGACGAAGTTCCGCGACGAAGCCCGCCCCCGTGGAGGCCTCGTGCGCCTGCGCGAGTTCACCATGAAGGACGCATACAGCTTCGACACCGGCTGGGACACGCTCGATGTGTCGTACCAGCACGCGTTCGACGCCTACGTGCGGATTTTCGCGCGCGCCGGGGTCCCGGTGATCCCCGTCGCCGCCGACTCCGGCGCAATCGGCGGCAAGGATAGCCAGGAGTTCGTCTTCCTCACCCCGAACGGCGAGGACGAGGTGCTCCTCTGTTCCGGCTGTGGCTACGCCGCGAATGCCGAGAAGGCCGACTTCAAAAAGCCCGAGCCCCTTCCCGCGGAAGCAGCC
>JALOAP010000534.1 GCA_023228745.1 Dehalococcoidia bacterium
TCCCGCTTTAAGGGCTCTTTGGATCGCCACTTTTTGAACTCTCCGGAAAGATGCCCGGGACTCCAATTGTTTGGCGATGCTTTCGGCCACTAATTTGGCATCCAGTTCGGCACGTTTAATTTCGATCACATTGAGAAATACTTCTTTATTCGTTAATTGTTTCAGTTTGCTCACAACAGCGTTCTTGGTCTCGCCGTTACGACCGATCACCATACCGGGTTTCGCGGTATTGACGGTGATGATCACCCGGGTTTTGCTGCGCTCGATCTCGATTTTCGAAATGCTGGCGTTTTTATACAGGTCATTCAACAGGTTCCGGATTTTCATGTCTTCCAAGAGCAGATTGGCAACATCTCTTTTTTCGGCGTACCAACGCGACTCCCAGTCTAGTATGATGCCGATCCTTTGTCCGATCGGACTGACTTTTTGTCCCATAAAATTCCTCCCTATTCCCTTTCCGCCACGGTAATGTAAATATGGCTCGTGCGTTTGAAGATCGAGAATCCCCGTCCTTGCGAATGGGGCTGCATGCGTTTCAGGGTTTTCCCCTCGCCCACCATGATTTCCTTGACATAAAGCTTGTCTTGGTTGAGCTGATTGTTGTGTTCGGCATTTGCAACTGCCGATTTGAGTAGTTTTTCGACTGGCTTGCTGGCGCCTCTCGGCGTGCTTCTTAAAATTGCAAACGCTTCGCCGACATTTTTATCGCGGATCAGATCCACGACTTGACGTACTTTTCTCGGAGCGATCCGAAGGGAGAAAACACTGGCATTAACATCCATCATTATTCACCTTAGGCTCCTTTCTTTTGGACTTTCTTATCGGCATGGCCGCGGAAAGTCCTAGTGGGAGAAAACTCGCCCAACTTGTGTCCGACCATATCTTCAGTGATATAGACCGGAATATGTTGTTTCCCGTTATGAACACCAATCGTGAGCCCGACAAATTGCGGGAAGATGGTGGAACGACGCGACCAGGTCTGGATAACTTTCTTGGAGTTGGCCTTGTTGGCTTCTTCAACTTTTTTCAATAAATGGTCGTCACAAAACGGACCTTTTTTAACTGAACGTGACATAGTGAGTTCCTCCTTTCCTACTTGTTCCGGCGTCTAACGATCAACTTGTCGCTAGCCTTGTGGGATTTTCTGGTAATTTTGCCTAGGGCGACTTTTCCCCAGGGTGTGAGCGGTGAAGGATGGCCAACCGGCTGTTTGCCTTCGCCGCCGCCATGAGGATGGTCGACCGGGTTCATGACGGAACCACGCACGGTCGGACGAATACCCATATGACGTTTGCGTCCGGCTTTTCCAAGTTTGACCAGTTCATAGAATTCGTTGCCGACTTCACCGATGGTAGCCCGGCAAACCCCTAAGATCCGACGGACTTCTCCGGATTTTAGACGCACCAAGACGTATTTGTCTTCGCGACCTAAAATTTGAGCACTGGTACCGGCAGCACGAATCAATTGTCCGCCCTTGCCTGGATACAGTTCAATATTGTGAATGAAGGAACCGACCGGGATGTTCTTGATCGGCATCGCGTTCCCGGTGACGATGTCAACGACATCTCCGGAAAGAATCGTCATGCCGACAGTTAATCCTTTTGGCGCGAGAATGTAGCGCTTCTCGCCGTCCGCATAATGGATCAGTGCAATATTGGCGCTGCGGTTCGGATCGTATTCGATCGTTGCCACTTTGCCGGGGATGTTATCTTTGTTCCGTTTGAAGTCGATGATCCGATATTTCCGCTTTGTTCCGCCACCTTGATGGCGAACCGTGATTTTTCCTTGGTTGTTGCGTCCGGCTTCTTTTTTTGCCGTGATCAATAACGATTTTTCTGGCTCCGAAGTGGTAATCTCTTGATAGTCCAGCTTCGTCATTCCCCTGAGACCGTTTGTCTGGGGTTTATACTTGATAATAGCCATTAGTTGTTTCCTCCCGCCTACGCCTGATAAATGTCAATCTTGTAGCCTTCGGCGAGCGTGACGACGGCTTTGGAGACCGCCGGTTTGAAGCCGGAGTACTTGCCAACGCGCTTGGCTTTGGCAATGCCATTCATGACGTTTACCTTGGTGACTTTTACCTTGAAGATCTCTTCAACGGCGTTCTTGATTTCAATTTTGTTCGCATTGCGGTCGACTTCGAATGTATACTTGCGAGCTTCAACCGCTTTGGTAGTTTTTTCAGAGATGATGGGGCCTTTGATCACTTGATATTTATCCATGATTAACTCAAAGCCTCCTCGATTTTCTTGATGGCGTTTTCTGTCGCGACGATGACACTGGCATTCATCACGTCATAGACACTGATGTGATCGGACACCATGGTCACGACATTGGGTAGATTTCTCGATGCGATGTCACAATTTTCATTCATCTCATCCAGCACGATGATCGTTTTACCGGATGTTTTCAGATTGTCCAACACCTGGATCATTCCCTTGGTTTTGAATGTTTCCAGATTCAACGAATCGAGCACGATCATTTTTTCTTCCCTGACTTTGTCGGAAAGAACGATCTTTAACGCCAAGCGTCTGATTTTTTTATTGACTTTATAATCATAACTGCGTGGGGTCGGTCCGAAAACGACGCCGCCACCTACCCATTGAGGTGACCGAATCGATCCTTGGCGGGCGCGACCCGTTCCTTTTTGCCGGTACGGCTTTCTGCCGCCACCAGATACTGCTGAACGGTTCTTGACCTTGGCAGTCCCTTGACGCATGGAAGCGGT
>JALOAP010000535.1 GCA_023228745.1 Dehalococcoidia bacterium
GTCCTGGCCGATTTCGCGCGCGAGCGTGAGCCACGGGGGCAATTCGCCCGCCTCACGCAGGATCTTGAAGCCCATCCAGTTGTCGCCCGCGAGGTCGTCCTCGGCATGGTGCGGGAGCGGCTTACCTGCGCCCGGCAGCTCATCGAACGCGCCCGCGGCCATCGCATCGAGGATGCGGGACTCGACGATCTCTTCGAAGCTCACGCTGCTATGGTATCGGGCAACGCCAAAAGGCGGGGCCCCATCGAGGCCCCGCCCGGAGCGTCTGCAACGCCGGTGCGTTTAGTCGGCCGAGGGAAGGACCTTGGGCTGCATGAGCTCCATGTCCTTGCCATTGACCTTGAGCTCGCAGTTGCCGGGCTTGATCACGAGCAGCTCGATGCCCGTGGCCTCGTCCTTGTAGCGCTTGCCAAGCTGTACAGCCATTGTTCGAAATCCTTCCTGGTTACTTCTTCAGTTCGAGCGGAGTATCGCCGCAGGTGAGCTCGCCATCGCCGCCCTTTGTGACGATGAATTCGGAGCCGCACTTCGGGCAGGTGTACCGCTTGCCGGTCTGAGCCGCCATGAGCATCCCCCTTCGATTCGCACGCGCCGAGCCGCCCCCGGCGCCAGGTAGAAGTGTTGCGTGTGCCGGATCGTATCCAGCACAGTTTCGGGGGTCAAACGGAAACGGGCATGTTTGTCGCCAAATTCCCCCGCCCGGCGAGCAGATTTCCCTCTCCCTCCCGGGAATCGCAAAAACGGGGCCTTGCGGCCCCGTTTCCAAGTTGTCGTTGTGTCCGCCCTACTCGACGAAGACGGTTCCGAACATCGCGGGATGGTAGTCACACGTGACTGTGAACTGCCCGGGTTCACCGAAGGTGACGGTGCGTTCGTCCCCGGTGTTGATGTCCTCACCCTGGACCTCGCCGTTGAGCACGATGTTGTGGCGGCCCAACACTGTGACGAAGCGGACGTCAGTACCGGCCGCGATGAGGGCGACGCCTTCGTTCGGGGTCATCCGCTCGCCATCGACGACGAAGGTCCAGTCGTTGGAGTTTGCTTCGATGACGAGATCGGTGGCCATCTGGCTGGGCCGCTCCACCTCGGGGGTGGGCTCACCAGTCCCCGAAAGCTCTTCAAAGACGCTCGTGGGGACGATGTGCTGGACACAAGCCGTGCCGGGATTGAGGGCGTCGCCGGCGGCGCTGCCCCAGGCGCTATCGGGCAGGCGCAGCTGCTGGCCGACGCGCAGGATGGCGTTCGAGGGGATGCCGTTCGCCTCGGCGAGCTCCGATGCCCGCACATTTGAGAAGGTCTCCGCGAGGTCGTCCAGCGACTGACCCTGGAGGACGTAGGCGTCCACCGGGGGCAGCTGCAGGATGATCTCCGGGCCGAACGCAGTGCCCGCGTCGACATTGTTCTGTTCGGCGAGACCCGCGGCGGTGGTGCCGGGGTGCTCCGCGGCGATCGACTCGAGCGTGTCGCCCGACTGGACGATGTACACCGCGTCTTCAGGGAGCTGCACCTGCTGCCCCGCGACGAGGATGGACTCGGCGGTAAGGTCGGGGTTCACGGCGAGCAGGTCCTCCGGTTCGAGACCGTGGCGCGTGGCGATGCTCCCGACAGTGTCGCCGGCCTGGGCGAGCACCTGGGTGCCCGAGGGAAGCTCCAACATGCGTTCGAACGGGAGCTGCTCCTCGGCATCGGACGGCAGGTCCGCGCCGCTGTTTGCGCTGCGAAGCTCACTCACGGTGATGCCGTGCCGCTCGGCGATGGAGTCGAGCGTATCGCCTGCGCGGACCGCGTACACGGCGTATTCCGGCAGCGCCAGCTCGGTGCCCGGGAAGAGGCCTGTCACGGGATTCCCGGCATCGTCGAGCAGGGTCATGACCTGCGTCTCGTCGTTATAGCGATAGGGGATGCCGTTCAGGTTCGCCAGGGTGATGGCACCCGCGTGAGTGCGGTTCGCGACCTTCGAAAGGCTGCCGGTGTCGGTGACCTTGAATGTGCGGTTCTCCTTGCCGGGTGTCGGCGGGAGGTTGAGGACCGTGCCCTTTTGAACGGTTGCGTTCGGGTCGAGGTTGTTCAGGCGCGCGAGCTCGAGCTGGCCGATGTGATGCTCGTCGGCCACCGTATCGAGCGTGGACCCGCCAACGACAACCGCAGTCTCGCGGTTCAGGTTGTGGGCGAACTCTTCGGCTTCGAGCCAGCCGCGGTTCGTGAGCTGGCCGGTATCCGGGTCGGTGTCGGTGGCAGGTGCCGTGATCAGCTTCACAAGGTGCTCGACCTGCCGCTCGTTCAGCGCGCCGCCGTTGCCGTCGAGCCACGGCTGCATCATGGTGCCGGCGCGGCCGCACTGGAGCGTGCGGGTGAGGAGCTCGGTGTTCGCCGCGAGGACGAGCGGGTCCTCGTCCTTGAACTTATCGATGTTCAGGGGCAGGCCGATGCCGCCTTCGCCCTTGTTGCCGTGGCAGGTGCGGCAGTTGTTTGCGAAGAGCAGGGCGCCGCGTTCGATCTCTTCCTTCTCGTGCCACTGCGCCTGGTCTTCGGCGCGAATGGGCAGGTCGACGACCGCGTACGCGCCACATGCACCGACAAAGGTGAAGAAGAGTACGACGATCAGGAAGATCTGCTTTTGGGTGTTCAAGCGGTCGTCCTCCCCTTAACCCGAGTAGGCGATGGCGCGCAGGGGGTTATCCTCGTCGCCCGCCTCAATCTTTCCAGTGTTGACGTTGACCGA
>JALOAP010000021.1 GCA_023228745.1 Dehalococcoidia bacterium
CTGGAGTTCTCCGTGCTCCGCCCGTCGCCGCTCATCGAGCTCGTGAATACGGAGGTCGCCGCAGTAGTCGCGCGAGGCACACACCGCGCAAAAGCCGTCCCATTCGTCCGACATGTCGTGTCCCCCTGACTGAATCTTCGGCAGTCCGCGCGCGAACCTGAGTGTGCGCAAGGTTCCCGCGGGCGCCGGAGCACAAGCAGGCGCTGGGGTAAGCTGCGGGCGTGTTTGTGGTGCTCGAAGGTGGCGAAGGTGCGGGCAAGAGTACGCTCGCGGCGGCACTCGCGAAGCGCATCGAGGCGGCCGGGCGCGACGTCGTGCTCACGCGCGAACCCGGCGGCACCCACGCCGGCGAACTTGTGCGCACACTCCTGCACGAACCGCTGCCGCCCTGGGGCGAGACGTTCGCCTTCCTCGTCGCGCGCGCACAGCTCGTAGCGGAGGTGGTGCGGCCTGCGCTGGTGGGCGGGGCAGTCGTCCTCTGCGACCGCTTCGCCGGGAGCACCTTCGCCTACCAGGGGTACGGGCGCGGGCTCGACCTTGCCGAGTTACGCCGCGTGAACGCGCTCGCCACCGGCGGACTGGAACCGGACCTCGTGCTCTACCTCGATCTGCCTCCCGAGGCCGGCCTCGCGCGGAAGCACGGCGAAGCGGAGGCGATCCGTACGGGCCTCGAAGGGCTGGTGTTCCACGAGCGCGTGCGCGAAGGGTTCCGGGCGCAGGCTGCCGCCGACCCGAAGCGCTGGGTCACGCTCGACGCGACGGTGCCGGCGGATGCAGTCGCGGCGGCTGCCTGGGCGGCACTGGGGCCGCGGCTCGGCTAGCAGGATCTGCATACCATTGCTGCGCCCCGCGAGCCCCCGATCGCGCGCGTGATCTACTCGCCTGGCTAGGCTGACGGCACCTGCAACTGACAGGAGCCGGTATGCTGAAGGTCCGCAGAGCCGAGGATATCTTTCACACCGACGGTGGCTGGTTCAGTGCGAACTGGCACTTCTCCTTCGACCAGTACCGCGACCCCGAGTACATGGGCTTCGGCCCGTTGCGCGTGTTCAACGACGACCGCCTCATCCCCGGTGCAATCTGGCCGATGCACCCCCACCGCGACATCGAAGGCATCACGTACGTCGTCGAGGGGCTGTTCGAACATGCGGATAGCCTCGGGAACGGCGGGCACCTGGACCCGGGCGCCGTCCAACGAGCAACGCTCGGCTCGGGGATGCAGCACTCGGAGCGCAATGGCTCGACCGAGCACCCGATGCGCTTCCTCCAGTTCTGGATCCTCCCCGATGAGGCGAACCTGCCACCCTCCATTGAGCAACGCCAGTACACCAGGGACGACCGCAGCAACCGGCTGCTCGAAGTGCTGAACCCCACCGGCGCCGACGCCGTGAAGGTGCACCAGGATGCGCGCGTGTTTGTCTCGTCGCTCGACGAAGGGAAACAGGTGACGCACGCCCTCGGCAGCGGGCGCGGCGCCTACCTCTACCTGATCGAAGGTGAAGCCGGGATCAACGAACAGCCCGTGCATACGGGCGACGCCGTCATGGCCGAAGACGAGGCACAGCTCGAAATCGTGGCCCAGCTCCCAACCGAGCTCATCCTGGTCGACGTGCCGATGCAGTTCGAACCCGTTGGCGTCTGGCGGCGCTGAGCCACGCGCCGAACACCGAAACGCTCAAGCGCACGGCGGTGGACGCATCGCCGCCGAGAAGGAGGGAAGAGCCATGCCGAAGACTCGCACCGTCGCCGTCCTCGCAGGGAGCCTGCGGAGGGAGTCGTATAGCCGGAAGCTGGCTCGGGCGCTGGAAAAGCTCGCGCCGGAGTCCCTCGAATTCGAACACATCTCCATCGGCAAGCTGCCGCACTACAACGAAGACATGGAGGCGAGCGGCGAGCTGCCCGAACAGTGGGTGAAGTTCCGGAACAAGGTGAAGGAAGCGGACGCCGTGCTCTTCGTCACTCCGGAATACAACCGCTCCATCCCGGGCGTGCTGAAGAACGCACTGGATGTCGGTTCGCGGCCCTACGGCCAGAGCGCCTGGCAGGGGAAGCCCGGGGCGGTCGTGAGTGTCTCCCCCGGCGCCATCGGCGCGTTCGGCGCGAACCACCATCTCCGCCAGGCCCTGACGTTCCTCGATGTGCCGACGATGCAGCAACCGGAAGCGTACATCGGCGGCGCTGCGGAGCTGTTCGACGAAGAAGGCAACCTGGGGAACGAAAGCACCGCCGCCTTCCTCTCGGAGTTCATGAAGTCGTTCGAAGGCTGGATCGAGGCGAACGAGGGGTAGTGCCGAGCTGCTCCCCACACCTACGAGGAGCAGCCCGGCCAGTGGCTTAGACGCGGACGCCGGCGAGCTTCGCCAGCTTCACCGTGTTGAACAGCGCCAGCCCGGCGTACCACTTCACCCGGATGCGGGTCGCATCCTTGGTCTCGAGGCTGCCAACGCGTTCGATGGTGAGGCCGCCGGGGGCAGTGAGCCCCGCGAGGCCACCCTCCCCGAACTGCATCGCGTAGATCGTGCTGCAGTCGTTGCTCGTGCCGACGGTGTGCGCGTCGCTGATGTAGTCGTTGATGCCGATGGGGATGCCATCGTAGAACTGGAGCATGTTGCCGAACGCATCGCGGTCGGCTTCGAGGAAGGTGCCCGTGCTGCGGGCGAGCTCGTTGAGGGTGCGGCGGCTGCGGCGGCTCATCAGCAGCAGGTCCGGCTTGCCGCCACGCACCTTGTCGATGAGCTCGTCGAGTTTGTCGAGCGTGAGCGCGCCGCCGTTCGCGCCCATGGTCACGGTCTGCCCGGCGGCCGTAAGCAGGTCAATGCCGGCGAACGAATTCGGGTCGGCGGCGTCATCGCCGTTCACGAACGTGTCGTCGAACAGCGACTGCACGGCGCGCGCTTTGAGCTGGACGATGGCCGCTTCCAGGTCCTGGATGTTGGACCGCGTGGCCTTGAGGAAGTTATCGATATCGGCATCGCCACCGAGGATGCAGAGGCTGGCGGTGGCCTGCGAAAAGGTCGGCGTCGATTCGGCCCACGCTTCGCCGACGCTGTAAAAGTCGGCCGCGGGGGCGGTACTTTCGCGGTTGTAGGTGAGGCCGTTGCCGGTGATTTCGATGAACGGCAGGCGCTGGAGCACGGGGCTTTCCTGCGCCATCGTCTCGATCACGCCAGCGACCAGGGTGTCGGTGCTGAGCTTGTTGGCTTCGATGAGCGTAAGGGCCATTGCGGGCGAGGAGACCTCCTGTACGAACTAGCACAAGTGTTCGAACAGTAGACACCAGAGCCGCAATCGCCCGTTGGCAGCAGCGGGCAAAGATTCGCGGGGATACTCGTTCGCTGCGCGCTAGTCCAGCGGCGGAGGAAGCAGGTCGTTCTCCGAAAGGGAGAGCAGGTTCGAGAGATCGGTGTAGGAAACACCTATCTCCAATCACTCCGCCAGTGAACCGCCGGCGAGCAGCTCTTCGATGTGCCTCGCGACGAAGCCGGGCGCTTCCATCGGGATGAAGTGGGAGTACTCCGGCAGGTGCACGTCTTCGCCATGCTTGAAATGCGTAGCCAGGTCCGGCGCGGTCGGCGAGCTGCTCATGTCCAGCGGTGCATCCTCCGTGCGCGAGCGGGCACGCAACACCCGGACCGGGATATCGAGCGCGGCGACAGAGTCGTAGATGACGGCGCCACCAACGCTGCCGGTATACACCGCAGCTTCGATATTCGGCGGACAGGCCAGCACGTAGCCCTCGCCTTCCGGGTTCGGAAGGAGCCCATAGGTGCAGTAGTCGCGCAGCACCTGTTCCTCCCAGTCGGCGAACGGCGGGCGCGCGCGGAAGCTTTCGAACATCTCCTCAGGCGAGGCCCACTGGTTCCGGCGGCGCGCGGCGAAGTGTTCTCCGCCGCCGGGGCGCGCATCGTACATCTCGCGGCGCATGATCACTGGGTCGACGAGCAAAAGGCTGGCGAAAATGCCGGGTTCGAGCGCGGCTGCGTGCACCACCGCGAAGCCGCCCTTGGAGTGTCCCACGCCAACCGCCCCTTCGGTGCCAAGCGCCCGGGCGGTTGCTGCGACGTCGTGCCCGAAGTCGGGCCACTGGTATGGCGGCTCGGGCTTGTCGCTCCGGCCGTGCCCGCGCATATCGATGGCGAACACGTGACGCCCGGGCAGGTGCGCGACGACCTGGTCCCAGCAGCGCGCATGGAAGCCCGTGGCGTGGGCGAGGAAGATGGGCTGGCCTTCCCCCGGCCACTCGTAGACCTGCAGTTCGAGGCCATTGACTCGAAGACGAACTTCGTTCGGTTCACGCATGGCGAATAGTGTAGGGCCACCGGCGGCCGCTGTCGCGATGTCTCACCGCACACCGGCGCGGGCGCGCGCGGGCGCCGATGGCGCCTGCGCGCCGGCGCGACCGAAGAAGCGGATGGCCAGCACCAACCCGGCACAGAGCACTCCCTGCAGCGCGATCGTCTCGCGCAGGCCGATCTGGTCGGCGATGATGCCGATCGGAAGTGCCGCGAGGCCAAAGAGGCTCCAGCTCAGCATCGCGATCGACTGCACGCGGCCGTGATATTCGTAGTCGGTGTAGGTCATCGTCAGGGAGTTGTTCAGCGACTGGAAAGCGCTCGCCAGCGAACCCACGGCGACCATCACGAGCAGCCCCGGGATGAACGCCGCCGTTCCTCCCAGGCCGACCAGCGACACACCGAAGAGCACACCCGCGAGAGGCTGGAGTACCGGCGCCTTTGGGTGGTCCGCATAGGTGGCGACGATCACGGTGGCGACGACCGCCCCCACCGCACCGGCCGACGACAGCAACCCGAGCCCGCCCGCACCCACGTTGTAGATGTCCGCGGCGATGGAGGGCAGGAACGACTGGTAGGGGAAGCCGATCATCACCACCGCGAAGGAAGTGAGGATGAGCTGGCGGATGGGCGCGTTGCGCCGCACATAGCCGAGGCCGTCGCGAAGGTCGGCGAGCGGCGAGCGGGCATTTTCGCGGGGCACCGGGTTGCCCGCTGGTAGTGGCAACAGCGAAAGCATGGCGATGACAAAACCGAGCGTCGTGAGGTAGTACACGCCTGCAGTCCCGACGAAGGGCACGGCGATGAGCAGGCCCGCGATGGAGGGCCCGACGACGCGGCTGCTGTTCATCGAAAGCTGCTGGAGGACGACGGCGTTGCCGATGGCCTGGCGGTCGACGAGGTCGGTGATGAACGCTTGCCGGGCCGGGCCAACGAAGGCGAAGCCCGCGCCCTGCACGGCCCCCGCCGCGATGAGATGCCAGTATTCGAGGGCCTCCATCGCGATCATGGTCGCGAGCCAGGCGGAGTTCGCGGCGATGATGGCCTGGCTGACGAACAGGACCTTCTTCTTCGGCAGCCGGTCGGCCACGACACCGCCCCAGAGCGAGAGCAGCAACTGCGGCACACCGAACGCCAGCATGACGCCGCCGAGGGCGCTGTTCTTTTCCGTCAGGTCGTAGGCGAGGAAGCCCCGCGCAATGACCTGCATCTGCATCCCGAGGAACGAAAACAGTGTCCCGAACCACAGGGTCCGGAACTGGTCGTTTTCCAGCGCATAGAAGGTGCGGGATAAGAACCCGAGGCGGGCCACAGAGCCTCACTCTCACGTGAACGTGACCATGGCAGGGTAGCATCGGCGAGGGGGGAGGCGAAAGGCGGTAGAAGACGGGCGAGGCCTTTGCCTTACACGTTGAAGAGGATGTGGAGCACGTCGCCGTCCTGGACGACGTAGTTCTTCCCTTCGGTGCGCACCAGGCCCTTCTTCTTCGCCTCGGCTTCGCTGCCCGCCGCGACCAGGTCCTCGAAGCGCACCACCTCGGCGCGAATGAAGCCGCGCTGGAGGTCGCTATGGATCTTGCCGGCAGCCTCGGGGGCGGTTGCGCCCTCTGCGATGGTCCACGCCCGGCATTCGTCGGGACCCGCGGTAAGGAAGCTGATGAGCCCGAGCAGGCCGTAGCTCACACGGATAGCCTCCGCCATGCCGCTTTCTGTCACCCCGACTGATTCGCGGAATTCGGCCGCGGCCTCTTCGTCGAGGTCGTTCAGTTCCATTTCGAACTTGCCACAGAAGACGGCGACATCGCGGCCCACGCCCTGGTAGCGCTCGCGATACTCAGCTTCCAGTTCTGCCCGCCGCGGCAGGTCGTCCTCGCCGATGTTGATGACGAGCATGAGCGGCCGGGCCGTCAGGAACTGTGATCCTTCGAGCAGCCGCCAATCGTCGTCGCCCAGTTCCTGGGCCCGCACGGGGACTTCCGACTCGAGGTCCGCTTTCATGCGCTGCAACAGGTCGCGCAGGCGGTTCATCTGGTCGCGTTCGCCCGCCTTCACGGAGCGCATCTCCGTTTCGAGCCGCTGCAGCCGCCGCTCGATGATCGCGAGGTCGGCGAAGGCGAGCTCGAGGTCCATTGTGGCGATGTCGCGTGCGGGGTCGATCGTCACCTCGGGGTGCGGCACGGTCTCATCTTCGAAGGCGCGGACCACATGAATGAGCGCATCCATGCGGGCGAGTTCGTTGATGAACTTGCCGGCCGGGCCCTCGCCCTTGCCGAAGGATTCGCCGGCCGCGGGGAAGTCGACGTACTGGATGGTCGCGTAGGTCGTCTTCTTGGGCTTGTAGAGCTCGGCCAGGCGGTCGACGCGCTCGTCGGGAACGTTGACGACGCCGACGTTCGGCTGCTGGCTGCTGCTATAGGCGCCGACCTGCGCGGAGCCGCGCGTGACGGCGTTGAACACTGTTGTCTTGCCCGACCGCGCGAGCCCGATGATCCCCAGCTGCATGGCATCGAGGGTACTCGCCGGGGTCGGTAGTCGGTAGTCGGTAGCCGGTGGTCGGTTCTCGGTAGTCGGTAGCCGGTGGGCGGTGGTCGGTAGGCGGAAGCGGCACCGGGAGAAAAAGGACCCTCACCCACATCTGTGGGTGAGGGGTCCGGGTGAGGGTCGTTCGCCTTTCGCCTTGAGCCTTGCTACTTCTCGATAGGGAGGCCGACGGAGTTGCCCCATTCGGTCCAGGAGCCGTCGTAGTTGCGCACCTGCGGGTAGCCGAGCAGGTGCGTGAGCACGAACCAGGTGTGGGAGCTGCGCTCGCCGATGCGGCAGTAGGCGACGATATCGTCCTCCGCCTTCAGGCCTTGCTCCTGCTCGTAAATCGCGCGCAATTCTTCGGCAGACTTGAAGGTGCCATCGTCGGGGTTCGCGGCGCGTGCCCAGGGCACATTCTTCGCGCCGGGGATATGCCCGCCGCGAAGTACCCCTTCCTGCGGGTACTCCGGCATGTGTGTGCGTTCGCCGCTGAACTCCTGCGGGCTGCGCACGTCGACCAGCGGCTTGCCCGCCGCCTGGTGCTTCAGGACTTCGTCGCGGAAGGCGCGGATCTTGGAGTCATCGCGCTCTGGCGCCTTGTAGGTCGTTGCGGGATAGGAGGGGACCTCACGGGTCATTTCGCGGCCCTCCTGCTCCCACTTCAGCCGGCCACCATCCATGACCTTCGCATTCGTATGGCCGAAGAGCTGGAAGATCCAGAAGGCGTAGGTCGCCCACCAGTTGTTCTTGTCGCCATAGAAGACGACCGTCGTGTCATTGCTGATGCCGTTCTTCGACATCAGCTTTTCGAACTGCTCGCGGTCCAGGTAATCGCGGCGAACCTGGTCATTGAGATCGGTGGCCCAGTCGATTTCCAGAGCGCCGGGGATGTGGCCCGAAGGGTAAAGGAGCGGGTCCTCGTTGGATTCGACGATGCGGACGTTTGGGTCGTCCTTGTGCTGGGCGACCCATTCGGTGGTGACGAGCACGTCGGGGTTGGCGTACCCACGTTCGGAGATATCGGCCATATCGTCCTCCGATGGTCAGAGTGGCGCCCTGGAGAGTAAGTGGGCGCCAGTGCTGCCCACCAGCCTAGCCGCGCCCAGATTGTTTATCAAGATGGTCAACAATGTAGAAGGTGCAACATGCCTGGACTGGCAGGAGTGCCTATGCCGAAGTGGCGGGCTCAGCGGGTGGCGGCGCTTGGGTGGACCACGGGGACGTACCCTGCGCGGAGGGCGCCAACGACCGCTGGCGGGGTAAGGACGGTGCAGGGCCCGGCGTGCAGGGGCATGCGATCGCAGTAGCCGCCGGGGGCCCAGCGGTGAAGTTCACCGCCCCAGGCGAGCCACGCATCGCGCTCCGGCAAGAAGGTGACCATCGTCCCCTCGGGAAGGGTGTTCGCGTCCGCCGCGAACGTACGCTTGCCCCCATCCGGCAGCAGCCGCTGGGAATGGAGAATTCGGTCCAGTTCGGGCGCGGGGACGTTCGCCGCGAGGGCGAGGCCGGGGTTTCCAGCCACAAACGCTGTGCGGAAGCGGTTCGCATCGGCCCGGCGACATTCGAAGCAGGGCCGGTGGCCAGCAGCGAGCGCGGTGGCCTCGTCGAGGAAGAAGAGCTGCGTGTAGCGGTTCGGGCCGAAGACCTCCATCCGGCGGCTGCGGAACTCGAGCAGGCAGCAGATCCACTGGCGGCTGGCCCAACGGCGGCGCGTGAGTGCGCGCGTTTCGTTGTCGTGGAAGCGCCCGCCGCGGTTGCCAAGAAAGAGCCCACGCGCCTCCGTCGCGACCACCTCGCCGAAGGGTGTGACGCGGTTCTGGTAGGGACGGCGCACGGTGCTCATGCGCGAGTTCTACCACGCGCGGACAAGGTCTGTTGGCGGCGCACAAAAGCGGGGGAGGCCAGTGGCCTCCCCCGCGGTCTTTCGCCGTCGCCTTGCGGCTTTCGCCTTACCCGAGGCGCTCGAAGATGCTGGCGATGCCCTGGCCGCCGCCGATGCAGAGGCTGACGATGCCGTAGCGGCCACCGGTACGCTCCAGTTCGTGCATGAGCTTCACGGTCAGGATGGTGCCGGTCGCGCCGATCGGGTGGCCCAGCGCGATCGCGCCGCCGTTCGGGTTCGTCTTCTCCGGGTCGAGCGAAAGCTCGTTCGCACAGGCACAGGAGACGCTGGCGAAGGCCTCGTTCAACTCGATGCAGTCGATCTGGTCGAGCGTCATCTGCGCCTTTTCGAGCGCCTTGCGGAGCGCCGGGATAGGCCCGCTGCCCATGATCGACGGGTCGACGCCTGCTTCGGCGCGGGCCACCAGGCGCATGCGCGGGGTGACGTTCAGTTCGCGCGCCTTCGAGGCAGACATGACGACCACCGCCGCGGCGCCATCGTTGATGCCAGAGGAGTTGCCGGCCGTCACCATGCCGCCGTCCTTGAAGGCGGGGCGCAGCTTGGCGAGGGCCTCAGCCGTCGTCGCACGGGGGTGCTCATCGGTATCGAAGACCTTCTCCTCGCGGCCCTGCTTCACCGTGATAGGGACGATCTGGTCCTTGAAGCGGCCCTTCTCGATCGCCTCGATGGCGCGGCGCTGGCTCTCGGCCGCGAATTCGTCCTGGGCTTCGCGCGTGATTTCGAACTGCTCGGCAAGGTTCTCGGCCGTGATGCCCATGTGATAGCCCTCGAAGGGGTCGCTGAGCAGGTGGATAATGCCGTCTTCGATCTGATCGTGGCCGAGGCGGTAGCCGGTGCGCGCCTTGCGCAGGTAGAACGGCATCCGCGTCATATTCTCCGCGCCGCCCGCGACGATGATTTCGCCATCGCCGGATTGGATGTAGCGGGCAGCAGAGTTGATCGCTTCGAGGCCGCTGCCGCAGATGCGGTTGACGTTCATCGCAGGGGTACCGATGGGCATCCCGGCCTTCACGGCCGCATGCCGCGAGAGGTAGGCATTTTCGGCAACCTGCCCCACGATGCCCATGATCACGTGCTCGACCTGCTCCGGGTCGATGCCGGCGCGCTTCGTCGCCTCGGCGATAACGGTTGCGCCGAGGTCGGCGGCGGGGACATCCGCGAGGGAGCCGGAGAAGCGGCCGATGGCCGTGCGGACACCGCTAGCGATGATGACGTCTTCCATGGAGTGAGTCCTTTCGTGGTCCCAGGGGGAGTTTTCGCGCCGGGACAAAGCGTGCGTCCGATTGTACGTGCCCGAAAATCGCCGGGCTACCGCATAGCACACGGGAGATACATAGCCACCCCGTATGAGTTGTCGGCTACCAGCAGTGCAGGTATCAGAAGAAGCGATGGCTTTGCCGCTGACATCCGCCTGGTGCGGCGGTGGCCCACCAGTGCAGGTGCTGCGCGCGGCGCACTTCTCGCTCTACAATCGAATCCTGGCACCTGCCCCCTATGTATAAGAAGCACACCCTCCCCAACGGACTCCGCATCGTCACGGCCGAACTGCCCCATACACGCTCGGCCACCATCTCGATCTATGTCGGCGCCGGCTCGCGGTACGAACGCGACGCAGATGCCGGGCTCTCCCACTTCCTTGAGCACATGCTCTTCAAGGGCGCCTCGCGACGCCCCACCGCGAAGGAGATGGCTGAGGCCATCGAGTCCGTCGGCGGGATGCATAATGCCGCCACCGACCGCGAAGCGACGGTCTACTACGCGAAGGTCCCCGATATCGCCGCCTTCGAGACGATCGACATCCTCGCGGACATGGTGCGCGAGCCGTTGATGGACCCCGCAGAGCTCGAAAAGGAGCGCTACGTCATCCTCGAGGAGCTCGCTGCCATCGAGGACAGCCCGGCGGAGATGGCCGGTATCCTCATCGACGAAGTGCTCTGGCCGGCGCAGCCGCTGGGCCGCAACGTAGGCGGCACGGCGGAGAGCGTAAAGGCGCTCCCGCTGGCCACGATCAAACAGTATTTCCGCGAACAATACGTGCCCGAGAACATGGTCCTCGTCGTGGCGGGGAATATCCGGCACGAGGAGATCGTGGAGGTCGCCGCACGCTGGCTCGGCGACATGCCCGCGGCGAAGCCCGGCGACTGGTACCCACACGTGGCCCGTGACGGCCAGCCGCGCATCGCCGTGAAGGAGAAGGCCACTGAGCAGGCACATGTCTGCATCGCCTACCCGAGCTACGCACTCGACCACCCGGATCGTTACGCGGTCGACCTGCTGAGTACCGTCCTGGGCGAGGGCATGTCGAGCCGCCTGTTCCTTGAACTGCGGGAAGAGCGCGCGCTGGTGTACGACGTACACAGCTACCCCAGCGAATTCCGCGACACCGGCGCCTTCACCATCTACGCCGGGTGCGACCCCGAGAACGCGCGAGTCACCGCCGAACTCACCCTCTCCGAGGTGGCGAAGCTGCTCGATGCCCTGCCGGATGAGGAGCTGGCGAAGGGGAAGCAAATGGCCCGCGGCCGTATCCAGTTGCGCATGGAGGACACGCGCTCCGTGGCTGGCTGGCTCGGCGCACAGGAACTCCTGCTCGGCCGTGTGCTCACAGTCGACGACGTAGTCGAACGGATCGAAGCCGTCACGCGGGACGATGTGCTGCGCGTCGGCACGGAGATCCTTCGCCCCGAAAACGCGGTGCTCGCCGCGGTCGGGCCGTTCGAAGACGGTGCGGCCTTCGAGGGCCTGCTGTGATCGACCAGCGGGCGCCCGGGCGGCCCGCGTGAGCCGGGCGTTCTTCGGGCGGCCAGAAACAGCACCTGTGCGCGGCGGGGCGCACGTGACGCTCTACCTCGTGCCCGTGTTCGAACGACAGCTCGTCGCGTTCGATGTGAGCGCCCCGCAGGCGCGCGGGCGCTGGCTCCCCTGGACGGTGCTGGACTTCGGACAGAACCCGTACGAAGCCGCAGCCGGGCTCGCCGACCGCTGGTGCGGCGGGCGCATCACGGATCTCGCGCTCGTCGACGTGATGTCGTTCGAAGTCGAAGGTGGGGGCTGGGAACTGGCCATCGTCTTCCGGGCGGAGCTCTCGCGGCTGCCCGAGCCAACCGAGGACCAGGCTCCACACGTCTTCGCGGAGGGCCACTTCGACGCTATCGGCCGGTTCGACCCCGTGGACCTCGAGCGCTGGGTGCGCCAATCGCGCCAGCCTGCGGCGCAGCAGGCCGCTCCCCCGGCGAACGGCGGCATGATCTTCTAGCCCGGCCCGTTACCCCTGTCGCGAAGGGTGGTCGCTGGCCTACGCTACGCGCCCGGTCACGCCACGCTGCCAGGAGGACGGATACGTGCGAACGCTCTGGGTCGTCACCCATCCCGAAGCCACGCATCACGTTGCTGGCGTCGTCGGTGGGTGGCACGACTCGGTCCTGACCCGTGAGGGGCGCTGCGATGCCGCGGCGATTGGCCGCGAGCTTCGAACTCGCATCCCGCAGGGCGCCGCCGTGGAACTGTACTCCTCCGACCTGGCACGCGCGGCCCAGACCGCCACTGCGATAGGCGCCGCGTTGGAAGTGGAGCCCATCCTCATGGAAGGGCTGCGGGAGAAATCGTACGGCGAGGCAGAGGCACGCCCCCAGGCGTGGCTGGGCGAGCGGTTCATCCCGCCCCCCGCCGGCGGAGACCGGATGAACCATTTCGAAGGGATTCCCGGCTCCGAGACGAGGGCGGAGTTCGCTTCGCGCATCTACGCGGCAATGGAGGCCATCCTGGGGCTCCCATGCGAGCGGCAGATCATTGTGACCCACGGCTTTGCCCTGACATTCGTGGTCGCCTGCTGGATTGGGATGCCCCTCTCCTCCGCGGGCTACGTCAATTTTCGCGCATCGAGTGGCAGCATCAGCGAACTTCATGAGGACGACTACTACCACAACCGGCAAGTGGTGCAGCTGAACGATGTGCGCCACCTGGCAGACGCCGGCCCCCATTGACCTGCGCTCGGCGGCGCACCATCGTCGATTGCACGAATCGGCAGTGTGGGGGGCCGTCATGGCTATTCCTGTTGCGCGGCTGAACCATGCCGTGCTCTTCGTCCGGGACCTGGCGCGGGCGGCCGCGTTCTATCGCGAGGCGTTCGGGTTCGAAGAGATCGAGGGCATCCCCGGGCGGATGGCGTTCCTCCGCGCCCGGGGTTCGCAGAACCACCACGACCTGGGGCTGGCGGCCGTCGGGCCAAACGCGCCACGCCCACCGCGCGGGTCCACGGGGCTCTACCACCTCGCCTGGGAGGTACCGGAGATCACAGATCTCGCCGCGGCGCGGGAGGTCCTCGCACGGCTGGGCGCCCTCACCGGCGAGAGCGACCACGGCGCCACCAAGTCCCTCTATGGAGCCGACCCGGACGGTAACGAGTTCGAGATCATGTGGATGGTGCCGCGCGACCAGTGGGGAGAGTTCGACCAGAAGGCTGTGGTCCTCCCGCTGGACATGGAGGGAGAGGTCGCGCGCTGGGGCTCGTAGCGCAGTTGCGGCGACGCTCTGCTCTCGATCTCGAAGTAATCGAACCTCCATGTGCGAGACACATCGGTCGCGAGTATCGAGTGCCGGCGCTAAGATGAGGGCGGCGGCGCGGCCGCCGCTAGCACGTTCTCCGGAGGCCGTCACGGCATGTGGAAGACAGTTGGATGGGTCACGCTCGGTACCGGCACGCTCATCGCCATGCTCATCACCCTCGGTATCATCGGGCTGAACAACTAGAGGGGCGGAAGCCCGTCGCTGCCCTTGGCGCCCTCCGTCCGCCACACACCCGCCGGGCCGATGGACCGCACAAAGCCGAGACACTTTCGCTGGTCGCGCCACTCGCCTACTCTCAACGCATGGCGTACCAGCCCGAAGATCTCACTGACCTCGAAACCGTTGTGCTCGGCGTCCTCAGCGTGGGCCTACCCCCATCCCGCGCCGCTGGCTCGAGCACGTTCCGCGTCGACCACGTGACCGCCGTCGTCAACGGCCTCCTGCGCGAGGGCAGGCGCGATGCGTTCCTCCGCGCAGACGGCGTCTCAGTCTCCTCCGATTTCCGGGATACGCTACGAAAGAGCATCGAGACACTCGCCGACAAAGGCCTCGTTGCATTCCAGCCGACGGGTATGCCAGCCGCCGCGGGCGGGTTCGAAGCCGGGCTGGATATTGATGTGGTGGACCCCGATATCCACCCCGCACTCC
The DNA here is from genome assembly GCA_023228745.1 of Dehalococcoidia bacterium. Lineage (GTDB taxonomy): Bacteria > Chloroflexota > Dehalococcoidia > Tepidiformales > Tepidiformaceae > JALOAP01. The sequence continues at coordinate 13,933 of JALOAP010000021.1, forward strand.
TCGATCGCTACCTCGGCCAGCTCTGCATGGAGCGCTTATTCAATGTCCCCGATGTCTATCCGTATCTGATGGAGCGGTACTCGGCCAGCGGCGAAGTCTGGCGGCGACTCCGCCAGGGTGGTTACGCCTCGTAGCCGGTAGCCGGTTAGAGTCGGTGATCGGTAGCCGGTAGCCGGTAGTCGGGCGGCGTCAGCGACGGTAGCGGCGGCCCACCGTGGGCGCGTCGCAGCAGTCGCCAGTCGGCAGTCGCCAGTCATGCGTGTCCATACCAGCGGCCATCAGTACCGCGCGCGTCAGCAAGGGCGCGGCGTCCCATAGCGGCACCGCCGCCCCGGGGACCTATCAACGCCGCGCGGGGCCAAATCGAACATCGGAAATGGCGCGGGCCCTACCCATTCATCCGGCGAAAGTGGTCCTATCGCCGTTGCTGTTTCCGCCCTAATCTGGGAACCACAAGAGTACCGGGCACTGCCCCGACGGAGCTTTCGTACACATGGCAACACAGACTGGAACCTGGGCCGTCAAGGCCGGTTTGGCGCAGATGCTCAAGGGCGGCGTCATCATGGACGTCGTCACGCCGGAACAGGCGAAGATCGCGGAGGAAGCCGGTGCGGTGGCCGTCATGGCACTCGAACGCGTCCCCGCCGACATCCGCAAGGAGGGCGGCGTCGCGCGCATGAGCGACCCCGAACTCGTGAGCGAGATCATCGCCTCGGTGACCATCCCCGTGATGGCGAAGGCACGCATCGGCCACTTCGTCGAGGCCGAAATCCTGCAGGCGCTCGGCATCGACTACGTCGACGAGTCGGAAGTGCTCACCCCGGCCGACGAGTCACACCATATCGACAAGCACGGTTTCACCGTCCCCTTCGTCTGCGGCGCGCGGAACCTGGGCGAAGCCCTTCGGCGGATCGGCGAAGGCGCCGCGATGATGCGCACGAAGGGCGAAGCCGGCACGGGCGATATCGTGGAGGCCGTCCGCCACATGCGGACCGTGCAGGACGAGATTCGCCGCCTGCAGAACCTGGCCGACGACGAGATTTACACCGCCGCGAAGGAGCTGCAAGCACCGCTGGAGCTGGTCCAGGCGGTGAAGCGCGACGGCCGTCTGCCAGTCGTAAACTTCGCCGCCGGCGGCGTGGCCACCCCCGCCGACGCGGCACTCATGATGCGCCTCGGCGCGGATGGTGTGTTCGTGGGCTCGGGCATCTTCAAGTCCGAAGCGCCGGAGAAGTACGCCAAGGCGATCGTCGAAGCGACCACCCACTACCAGGACGCCGAGATGCTGGCGAAGATCAGCTCAGGGCTTGGCCCCGCAATGCGAGGCATCAGCGTGGCCTCGCTCGGCGAAGCGGAACTACTCGCGACGCGCGGCTGGTAGGCGCCCCTGCGGGGCGCAGTGCCCCGTGCCCCGTGCTTAGTAAAAAGTGCTTCGACAGGAGCCCCCTCGTCCTTGAACGAGGGGGCTCTTTCGTCTGATCCAGTGTCGCCCGGCACTTCGGCACCGGGCACTTCGCAGCACCCCGCAGGGGCGCTACCCCTCCCAGGCCTCGATGCGCTGCTGGAAGGCGGTGCGCACGGCGTCGTTGGTTTCTGAGTCGAGGAAGGCCGCGAGGTAATCGAGGCGGTCTTCGAGATAGTCGAGCGCTGTCTGCACGCTCACAACATCGTCGTTCTCGGCGGCTTCCTGGAAGAGCGCGGATGCAACATCGCCCGGGCGCGAGTGAAACGCGTCCCGGGCGGAAGCGATGTCGAGCGATTCGTGCGACACACCGAGGATGCGCGCGGCCTGCTTCAGCCGGACATCCGGAGTGTGGGTCATGGTTGTTCCCCTAGCGGGTCGTGGGAGCTTCGCGCGGGGTGGGCGGCTTGATCTTGCTATAGCAGGCGCTGCAATAGACCGGCCGTTCGCCACGCGGGACGAAGGGCACCTCCGTCATCTGGCCACATTCGGCACAGGCGGCGGGGTGCATCTGCCGCGGCGTCTTGCCACCGAAGCTGGCGAAGTTGCCGTAGCGGACGTGAC
>JALOAP010000536.1 GCA_023228745.1 Dehalococcoidia bacterium
GGGCCACGCCCGTTCGCATCACATTCCCTCCATCCGGCTGCTGGGCGCCAGTCTACCTGAGTGACCGGAGCGAACGGGCGTGGCCCGGCGTCAACGCCGGCGGTTCAGTAGCCGCGGCTATCCCAGAGCAGGTCGCCCTTGCCGCTCAGCTTCGCCTGGTAGCGCGCCGCTACGAACAGCAGGTCACTCAGCCTGTTCAGGTACGGGACCACCTGGGCTCCCATCTCCTCCTCGCGCGAAAGCGCGATCGCCAGTCGCTCTGCCCGCCGGCACACAGTCCGCGCGACATGCAGTTGCGCCGCGGGCAGATCACCGCCCGGCAGGATGAAGCTTTTGAGCGGCTCAAGCTGCTCGTTCCACCCATCGATCCACTGCTCGAGCTGCTCCACGTGTCGTGGCTCGACCTGGGGCACCGCAAAGCGCTCCTTATCCTCCTCCAAGATCGCGAGGTCGGATCCGAGGTTGAACAGCACCTGCTGGATCACGAAGAACGGCTCATGCATCGATTCGTGGAGCCCGGCCGCAACCGCGACCCCGATCACGGAGTTCAGCTCATCCACCGTCCCGTAGGCCTCGATGCGGAGACTGTCCTTGTGGACGCGCTGGCCGCCGCCCAGGGCGGTTGTGCCATCGTCGCCCGCGCGCGTATACACCCGGTTGATTCGTACCATGCTCGAAGCATGCGCCATCGCGGCCCGAACTGCACCCTTTCGCGGGAGCGTGGCGGAGGCCAGAATGGTCACAAAACATCCGCCCTGCGGAAATGCAGGAAGAGCAGGAGACCATGACGCAGGAAACGCCGCAGCGGTGCATCCGCTGCTACGCCTGGTTTGCTAGCCCGCCCTACATCATGGCCGGGCGCCCCTACTGTTGCCAGAGTTGTTCCGTCGGCTCGGCCTGCGAACACCAGGGTGTCCTTCGCCCCACAAATGTCCGCCGCTTCGATGCGAACTTCGATCGCTTCCGGCAGACCGTGAAGCGCAAGAGCCCCTACGAAGACTTCCAGCCCGGGGAAGCGCGGTGAGCTCCCCCGCGGCATTCCACGAGGGCCAGTCGCTCCCCGAATACCGGGTGCGGGCCCACAACGCCGCGATCCACTCCACCAACAAGATTCACGACGATACCGTGGCGAAGCAGTACGGCTTCGCCGGGGGCCTTGTGCCCGGCGTTACCGTCTTCGCCTACATGGCCCGCCCCATCGTCGAAGCACTCGGACCGGACTGGCTCGCTCGCGGCCAGTTGGATGCCCGCTTTCTGAAGCCGTTCTATGAGGGCGAGTTCGCGACCGTCCGTACGCGGGTGCGCGAACTGGCGCCGAGCGGGCCCATCTTCGAACTCGAAGCTGTAAACGAATCGGGCGAGCCCTGCGCCGTCGGGTCAGCCCGCTGGATCACCGCCCAAGAAGCCCACATCGATCCCTCCCAGGTTCCTGCGGCCGAACTGCAGGCCGAGCGCCCGCCCGCCTCGGAGGAATGGTTCCGCGCCAACCCCGTGCTCGGTTCGCTTCGCGAAACGTGGCAGGCCGGCGACGCCAACAGCGCCTTCCTTGCCGAAATCGCCGACTCTCTGCCCCTCTGGCACGAAGCCGGAGCACCGGCGCATCCTGGCTACCTCGTCCGCAAGGCGAACGACGTGCTGTCGCGCAATGTTGTGCTCGGCCCGTGGATCCACGTTTCCAGCGACGTCCACTACCTCGGCCTCGTCCATGATGGAGATGAGCTCGTCACACGCGGCCGCGTGCTCGATGTGTTCGAACGGAAGGGCCACCGCTTCGTCGACCTCGATGTGCTCATCCTTCGTAATGGCGCCGAACCGGTCATGCGCGCGCAGCACACGGCCATCTACGAGCCACGCAAAGTCAGCTAGCGGGCGTTGACCTCGGCCGCTCCACCGGCCACGATCCGCTCATGGCGCTTTACGAATACCTCTGCTCCGGTTGCGGCACGCGGACCGAGAAACGCATGCCGATGTCCGACGTGCTCCAGCTCATTCCGTGCCCTGCCTGTGGCAAACAGGCGAAGAAGACGATCGGGAACTTCGCGGTGGTCGGTCGCAGCGAGCCTGGTATCGAAGATGGCCCCGCGCCTTGGGACGATGCAGGCGGCGACGACGACTCCGGTGGCGACCACGGACATTCCCACGATTTCGGCCACGGTCACAGCCATGGCCCGGGCGGCCACAGCCACGGCCCGGGCGGCCACACGCACTAACATCACGAATCTCGGACGCAGAAAAAAGAGGGGGCGACCAACTGGTCGCCCCCTCCGCTCGTTCCTCTTAGGCCGGGCTACTGGAAGATTGCTCCCCCATCCTCCTCGAGTGCCTGGCAGTCTTCGTTCTTCTCGGCGACCTTCACGAGGCGCTCCTGCGCAGCAAGTGGCATATCCGGGAAGTCTCCGAATGCGTCGTCGCTGATGAAGTCCTCACCCGACTCCATGCCCTTGACCACGTCCTTGAACATCGCGACGAGGTTCTCGTGCCACTCTTGGATGTCCTTGGGTGGCTTCGCCTTCGCGATCTGGTCGGCATACGTCCTGGTGGGCTCCATGAGGCCCTTCATGAACTCTTCCGGCTTTTCCGGATCGATGTCCATGAAGGCGCTCGAAAGCTGGTCCCACCACTCGCGGCTGGCCTTGCAGATCGCCGCTACATACTGGGCATCCCCGCCGGTCCCCCCGGAAAGCGGGCCCTCTTTCGAGTTATCGTCTTCCTTATCGTC
>JALOAP010000022.1 GCA_023228745.1 Dehalococcoidia bacterium
GATCGAGTCGCACCGGAGGTCGCTCGCTGGACGAGGCTGGGTTCCAGTTGGACCGAGCGTCCCGACCAGAAGTGCTGAAACGACGAGCGCCACGATGCCTGGTGCCAGCGTCGCCATCTGCGCGGCAGCGGTGCGCCTCGTGGCCGCAGCGTTGGTAAGCAGAACCGCAGTCACTGCGAGGCCTACCGTGAAGACCAGCGGACCCCACAATGCGGTGGGCGCGAGCTCTTCATGAAGGCGACAACAGTTCCGACCCCAAGTTCCCGTCAGGTGGTAGAGCCAGGTGGGGCCCGAGGCAGCGGGAAGGATGAACCAGAGGAAGCTCCCACCAAGCGCTGCCGGAACAGCTACCACGACCGGCAGAACTGCTCCGAGCGCCCATCCCGCCAAGGCGTGTCCGAGCACCATGGCCATAGCTACTGCCACGAGGCGAAGGTCGGGCGGGAGCAACTCTCGTTCTGCGAAAAAGGGGTAGGCTACTGCCGCCCAAAGGACAAGCCAGCACGTCGCCACTGTGGGAAGAAGTGCGCGCACACACCACGTGAGTGTCGATCGGGCGTGAGGCGCGGCGAACCACTCTGCCCGCTTGTGCCGTCCGGCCTCCCACGCAGCACAGCCGGCGGCTGCCGGTGCGACATAGGCAACCGCCCAGGCGCCCACCGCTGTCAGGATGAGCGGGTACGGGCCTGCTTCGGGCGGTGTCAGCAGAGAAACGAAACGCACACCGACGAACACTATGACCGGGAAGCCCCAGACGGCGGGAGCGATCCGCAACGCGGTCAGTACGCGCAACCCTAGCGCTCCCTCTCTACGAGCGCGGCGTAGGCCGCTTCGGCAGCTCCCGCGGTCGCGTGAGCGGGCGCGAGCGCGAGGAAGTCTGCGACCGTTCCGGTAAATCGTAATTCGCCTGCGGCGAGGACCGCTACGTGGTCAAATGTCTCACCGATGTCGTCAACCTGGTGCGTCGACACGAGAACATCCTGGGTACCGCCGAGGCCCTGAAGTACTTCTCGAAACTGAGCGCGCTGGCCCGGGTCGAGACCCGCCGTAGGTTCGTCGAGGAGAAGAGTCGCCGGCTCATGGACAAGCGCTTGGGCGATCCCCAGCCGACGCATTTGTCCGCCTGAAAGAGAAGCACTCGGACGACCGTGTAAGGGCTCGAGGCCGACCTTCGAGAGTGCTGATAGGGCTGCGTCCCAGGCCCGCGCCGAAGGCATGCCCTTAAGCCAGCCTGCGTATGCCACCTGTTCCCGGACACTCAAACCCGGGACGGGCCGTGAATGCTGCGGCATCCAGCCAGTCCTTGTTCGGTAGGCCCCACGGCCACCTCGTCCAGTAGCGCTTATCCCGTTGACGACCACCCGGCCAGCCCGGGGCGTTAACGCATCGGCTGCTATTGCAAGAAGCGTCGACTTTCCGGCGCCGTTCGGCCCCAGCAACGCCGTGCGACCCGGCGGACAGTCCCAGCTGAAGGACGAAACAATGTCCGGTCCTGAACGTCGGTACCGAAACGTCACTTGCTCAAAGGAGATCACGAGACACTGCAACCTCGATATAGGGACCGCCGGGGAGCTCGATCATGCTTCCCGGCGGTCCGTGGGTGGCGGGAGGGGCTTGGAACAGCCGGCTCACCAGTCCACGCGAACGTAGTCGACATCGAGCGGAATCGATGGGAACTCCGTTCCCATGACCTTCTTGATGTCGAAGTGGTACTTCCCCGCGGCGAGATCGCCGAAGCTGGCGGAGTCAGACACGTAGCAGGAGAGATTGTCCTCTCCGATCGTTTGATCCGGCTGCCAGGCGATGTGCTTCCTTAGTCGGATGTCAGTGTCCACCGGGTTCACCTGCCATGATCCGTAGATGCAGTCTCGGAACAGTACCTTCGTCGAGACCGCATCGGTGTGTTGTCGTCCCAAGATCGGGACCTGAATCCGGGATAAACACCCTGCATGTAGGATGTAAAGTATCCCTCAGCCGACGCTGTGGTGACGAGGGCGAGTGCCATGACTGCGCCCACGGTCGAACCTGCAAATCGTCCACGCATTCTGCGAACATCGGTACCTCCGTGCCGTTGTCGAGTTCTTCGCGTGCTTGTCAGATCGCGACCGGCGGAGGAGCGAGGATGGAGAGCTGTGCCCCGCGTGCTGATGCGGTCCGCCCCAAAACAGACGCCGCGTTCCGGATGCTGAGCATGACCGGCCGAGTCTGCGGGCACAGGTTGGCGAATACACTACCCGAATGTCAAGAGTTGGATGTTGGCCGGGACCACAAACATCGGACGTAGAGGGATCGCCGAGGGCTTCCGTGCTTCCGTCCGTTCTGCTGCGGTGAGCTGCGGTTGGGACGGTACCGGTTCCATCCGGTTACCACGACTCATCGACAAAGGCATCCTCATAGGCCAGTTCGGCGCGCGGCACGACGCGTCCGTCAGCTAGCGACGCCGCGAACCGGCTCGGCCGAGCCGTCCGCCGGGCCGATCTGGAACCGTCAACGACCACCTGCGCTTACTGGCGCCGGGCAGTCCCGCGCTGTTCGGAGTCGCGTTGGGCGTGCCTATCGGCATCATTTCGGGCTACCGGCGGGGCATTGTCGACGATGTGCTGATGCGAATCATGGACGCAGTCGTCGCTTTCCCCGGGCTCATCCTCGCGCTTGGCCTGGTGGCAGCGCTCAGGGGCAGCTTACGGAACCTCGTGATCGCCATCAGAATTGCCAACGTGCCATGGGTGGCGCGCCTCGTGCGGGCGCAGGTGCTCTCAGTGAGCCAGCAGGACTTCATCCTCGCGGCACGTGCAGTTGGCTCCGGACACGTGCGAATCATGGCGATTCACATTGCACCGCACAGCCTTGCACCAGTCATCGTGCAGAGCACGCTCGGCATGGGGTATGCGGTCCTCACCGAGGCATCACTCTCCTTCATCGGGGCTGGTGTGCCACCCCCGACGCCAACCTGGGATTCGATGCTGCAGTTTGCGTTTGGCTTCCTCGAGCGGGAGCCTCTCCTGTCGATCGTCCCCGGACTGGCGATCTTCTTGCTTGTGCTGTCGTTCAACCTGCTTGGCGACATCCTGCGCGATGTGCTCGATCCGCGGCTTCGCGGGACTCGCTAGGATGCCGCGGGTGCGATCGGCCAACCCTGCAGTGCTGAAAGGAGGGGCTTCTTTGGGTAACACGCTTGTCAGCCCCCTTGTCGTGGTTGAGTTCGGATCGGGCCCGGCTGCGGCCTATTGTGGGTGGCTCTTCGAGCGAGCGCGGCGATCTCGAACCCACCCACACACGTCAGAGCGTCAAGCCCGTCGTCCGGGCCGGGCTGGAGCAGATTGAGCGCCGCGCTGATGCCCCGGCATTTGTTCGCCCAGGCCGCGTCATCGATGCCGGTGCCGCGCCCGGTGACTTCCTCTGGCGGGCGGCCGGTGAGGGCGGCAACGAGCGCCGAGGCCGAGGTGGTATTGCCGATGCCCATCTCCCCTACTGCCAGGAGGTCAACGCCCCGGGCCGCTTCTTCAGAGGCGATTTCGATGCCGAAGGCGATCGCGGCGAGCGCCTCGGCCCGGGTCATCGCGGGCTCCCGCGCGAAGTTGCGGGTGCCCGCGCGAACGCGGTGTACGCGCAGGCCGGGTTGCTCGTTGAGGGCGGCGTGGCTTCCCGCATCGAGCACAAGGAGGCTCGCCCCGGCGGCGGTGGCAAGCACATTGATAGCCGCGCCCCCGGAGAGGAAGTTCGCCAACATCTGGCCGGTCACCTCGGAGGGGTAGGCCGAAACGCCCTCCTCCGTGATGCCATGGTCACCCGCGGCGACGACGACGAGCGGACGCTCGACGGCGGGTAGTGCACGGCGCTGAATACCGGCCAGTTGCACGCTCAGCAGTTCAAGGCGCCCGAGGCTTCCCGTAGGTTTCGTCAGCTGATCCTGGCGCTGGCGCGCGGCGGCCATCGCCTCCGCATCCAGCGGCCGGATGGCCGCGATGGCTGCTCGAAGCGCGGCCTCGTCTCGTCTGGCTTGCTCGTTCATTCCCTCGCTCCTGTACACGTGTTGATGAATCGTTGGGCCGCGTCTGGGGACGCGGCGAAGTGCAGGTGGAGGTAGGAACTCCAGACCGGGCCGAGGGCGAAGCCATCGAGCCTTTCCGGGTCTTGGAATTGCCAGCAGGCTGTTTCTGCGGACGGCTGATCAGCGGCGGAGAGGTGGAATTCGTGGCCGCGGAGCTGATCGCCCGCCTTCGCCACAGCTCCATCTCGGAGCGCTTTCGCTACGCGGTAACCAAGAGCAAGGCGTGTGCCCTGCATTGTGCTCAGCAGGGGCGTAAGCGCGGCCATCTCGTACCGTGAGCCATCCAGTGCGGTGAGCGATTGCCCGAGGTACATGTGCCCCCCGCACTCGGCGTAGACGGGCAATCCCGCCGCGGCGTGGGCGCGCAGCGCTTCGTGCATCGGCCGGTTCGCCGCGAGGTCGGCGGCGAACACCTCCGGGTAGCCGCCCCCGATGTACACCCCGCGCGCCCCCGCAGGGAGGGACGCATCCGTCAGCGGCGAGAACGGGAGCAGTTCCGCGCCCCGCGCGACGAGTTCATCCAGGCCGTCCTCGTAGTAGAAGGAGAAGGCCGGGTCACGGGCGATGGCGATAGGGACGTGCTCCGCCGCTGGCACGGGCTCTTCGCCGGCCTCGTCCGGGACCTCCGCTGCCAGCGCGAGGAGCGCGTCGATATCGATGCCCCTCGCGGCGGCGGCCGCAATGCTGGCGAGGCTCGTGGACGCGTCTCGTTCGAGCGCGGAGACGAGGCCAAGGTGCCGCCCGGGAAGCGCGAAGGCGTCGTCGCGGTGCATGAGCCCGAGTGCGGGCACCCCCGACTGCCGTTCGATCGCCACCTTTGCTGCCTCGAAGTGCCGCTCTCCAGCGATACGGTTCAGCACAACGCCTGCCAGCCGGAGACCGGGGTCGAAGGTGGCGTACCCGAGGACCATCGCGGCTGCGCTCCGGGCCATCGCGCTGGCGTCCACGACCAGGAGCACGGGGAGGCCGAGGAGCTTTGCGACCTGCGCGGTACTGCCCGACTCGTCCTCCCCGCTTCGGCCGTCGAAAAGCCCCATCACGCCCTCGACGATGGCGACGTCCGCCCGCTGCGCGGCTCGTCTGAAGGATCGCACGATCAGCTCGGGTGACATGATCCACGAATCGAGGTTGCGACAGGGCTGGCCCGAAGCGGTGGTGTGGAACGTCGGGTCCAGGTAATCGGGACCGGCCTTGAAGGCTGCGACGCGCAGGCCTCGGGCGCGAAGGGCACCAATGATCCCCGCGGTCACGGTGGTCTTGCCGACACCGCTCTGTGTTCCGCCGATGACGATCGCCTTCAAAAGTCTATCCCTCGCTGTGCCGGTATCCCGCTCTGGTAGGGGTGCTTCACTTCGCGCATCTCGGTTACCAGGTCGGCGGCTTCGACGAGCGCTTCCGGGGCCGTTCGGCCGGTCACGATGACGTGCACGTGAGGTGGCCGTGCGGCAATCGTGGCGGCGGCGTGGCTGGCATCGATCCAGAGATACTGGAGCGGGTACGTGAACTCATCCAGGACTATGAGGTCGTGGTCCCCTGCGGTGATGAGTCGCTTCGCCCGCTCCCAGGCGTCCAGAGCCAGTCGTTTCGTCTGCTCGATGTCTTTGGAGAGCCAGGTAAAGCCGTCGCCGAGAGGAACAATCTCGATGCCCAGGCGGGCCGCTGCAAGCCGTTCACCGCTCGCCCGCTTCCCCGACTTGATGAACTGCAACATGGTGGCCCGATAGCCATGGCCGGTCGCCCGCACTACTGCGCCAACCGCCGCCGATGTCTTTCCCTTGCCGTTGCCCGTGTACACCAGGAACAAGCCTCGCACTGGAGCAGTCACGCCTCACCTCCTTGATTGGCTATCTGGGGATGCCCCGCGAGCGAATGGACGACGACGGGACTCAGGCGTTCCGGGTGCGGAAGCACGCGCAGCGGTGTCCCGTAGGTCCGAACCAGCAGCGGCGCCGTAAGGACTTCTGCAGGCGGTCCGTAGCCTGCGACGCGCCCCTCAGCGAGCAGCAGGAGCCGGTCGCAGAACAGGGCCGCGAGGCTCAGGTCGTGGATGACGACGAGCGCCGCCAGCCCCTCGTCCCGCGAGAGGCGCCAAACAAGCCCGAGGATGGATGCCTGGAACCGGAGATCGAGGTTCGAGGTCGGCTCATCGAGGATGAGGAGCCGCGGTTCCTGTGCCAGCGCCCGGGCGATGCTCACGCGTTGCTGTTCGCCGCCCGAGAGTTCTCCGATTGGTCGAGCACCCAGTGAGGAGACCCCGGCGCGTTCCATCGCCTGCTCGACCGTGGCCCGGTCCTTCTCCGATTCGGCTCCGAAGAGCCCGAGGTGCGGCAGCCGGCCGAGCGCGACCAGCTCGCGGACGGCGAAACCCGGAGGCGCTGCGGGCTGCTGGGCCACGTAGGCACAGATACGCGCGCGATCTCCGGGCGGTACCGACCGCAGCGCGCTGCCCCTCAAGCGGATGGAGCCCGCAGAGGCTGGCAGAAGGCCGGCCGCCGCGCGCGCGATTGTTGATTTGCCTGCGCCGTTGGGGCCACAGAGCGCCATGACTTCGCCCTCGCCCAGCTCGAATGTCACACCGGAAACGATCACACGCCGTCCAAGCCGGACCTCCACGCCTTCGAACGAAAGCTGTGCGTTCATGGCAGGCCGCGCCGCTGCCGGCGAAGCAGGATCAGGAAGAACGGCGACCCCGCCGCCGCCGTGATGATCCCCACGGGCAGCTCTTGTGGAGCGAGCACCATCCGCGCGCCGAGATCGGCGAGGATGAGGAACGTGGCGCCGAAGAGGAGCGTCACGGGGAAGAGCACGCGATTGTCCGGCCCGACGAGCAGCCGGCAGGCATGCGGGACGATCAGTCCGACGAAGCCGATCAACCCTGAGAGCGCCACACACACCGCCGTCGCCAGCGACGCCACCACCACCGTCACGATCTTGAGCCGCTCGACCCGGATGCCAAGCGTGGCTGCTTCGTCGTCGCCGAGCTGGAGGGCGTTCAGCCGGTGGGTGCAGAGCAGGAGCACCACCCAGGAAACTCCGACATATGGCGACGCCAGTCGTAGCTTTTCCCAGCTCGACGTCGTGAAGTCGCCGTATAGCCAGGAAAAGACCACGAAAGCCCTGGCCTCGTTCAGCATCATCACCAGCGTGGTCGCCGCGGTTGCGGCCGCGGAAACCGCCACGCCCGCAAGCACGTGGTTCGCCGTTGGCACCGTCCGCCCGGAGCGTGCGAGCTCGTAGGTGAGCGCGACGGCGGCCAGTGCCCCCACGAAGGCGAAGAGGGCAACGTAGCCGAAGCCGTAGTAGTCGAGGGGCAGCGGGGAAACGATGGCGATGGCCGCCCCAAGGCCAGCCCCGGATGCAACGCCGATGAGATAGGGGTCGGCCAGCGGGTTGCGAAAGACGGACTGGTAGGTGGCGCCGCTCAATGCCAGCGTCCCGCCCACCATCCCCGCGAGCAGGACGCGCGGCAGCCGGACGTCCCAGACGATCGTGTCAGCCGGCCCGCCGGCGCCGCCCTGGCCTGCAAGGTGCCGGAGAATGGTGGCCGCAACAGTGGTCTGAGGGATGCTCACGGCGCCGACGGAGGTCGCGATGATCACGGCCGCCACGAGCACCGGGATGCCGGCGGCCAGCACGAGGTGCGCCGCCGGCCGCGCAGCAGGCCTGGCAAACACGAGCCGCGCGCGCACACTCATTGCAGATCCGGGTAGAGGATGTCGACGAGCTGTTCGAGCACATCAACAACCCGCGGGCCGGGCCGGTTGAACAGGTTGCTGTCGATCACGTGGACGCGCCCGTTCCGGACGGCGTCGATGCCTTCCCAGCCGGGGCGGGCGATCACCGTGGAGGCGCTCTGGCTGCCGCTCCCGCCGCCATCAGCGAGGAGGATAACGGCCGGATTCGAACTGATAATCGTCTCGGCGGAGAGCTGCGGGAACGCGGTGGTCGCTCCCTGGGCGACGTACTTCGCCTTCGCCGTCGCCAGCAGCGACCCGATGAACGTTTGCGGCCCGGCCGTGTGAAGCTCGGGAGAGACCTCATAGAAGACGAGGGGGCCGTCGATCACACCCGCGACACGCTTCTCGACAGCATCAATCCGCTCCTCCAAGGTGGCAGCGATTCGCTCGCCCTCGGCGGCGTGGCCGGTGACCTTCCCGAGCGTCCGAATCTGGTCGAGTACTGCCGCCAGATCCGCCGGCTCCTTGAGAAGCAGGACCGTCATGCCGAGCGCGCGGAACTGCGCGACCTGACCCTCCTGGCGAGTGGCCATGATGACCAGGTCAGGCTGGAGAGCCAGCGCTGGCTCGGGGGCGGGCTTCGAATACTCCAGCCTGGTCTTCGTGCTGGTCTCCGGTGGGTAGTCGGAGAACTTGTCCACGCCGACGACCTGGCCACCGGCGCCGACAGCGAACAGCACCTCCGTCGCACCGGGTGAATAGGAGATGATGCGCTTCGGCGCCTCCGTGAAGGTCACGGTGGTCCCGCCGGAATCGGTGACGGAAACGGGGAACGCCGCAACCACGGAGGCAGCGGGCGACGCCGAGGCGCTCGGGGTAGTGACGGTTACTGCCGTTGCCGATCCCGGCGCTGACGCCTCCCGGTCGTCGCCGTCGCCGCAAGCCGCCGAGAGCAGGGCCACGGCGAGCAGCAGCGCGACGCCGAGGACTGTCGCGCGGAGGAACAGGGGATATCTCATTCTGGGGGCTCTCCTTCGAAGGGTTGCTGAATCCGTGTTCGAAGGAGCTAGGAGGCGGGGACACCCGGGTATGACCGGAACCACGACTGCGGCCGGGCACAAAAAAACCCGGCCTCACAGCCGGGGTCGTGGCCGATCGCGGCAGCAAGCCACCACGATAGCTACGTCGATCCTCTTCGGCGAAGGCTTCGAACGCGAATCAGGAGGATTGCGGTTCCTGGCTGGGCCCATCGAAAATGAGCTTCACAGTTGCGCGACAGCCCCGGAATCACACCGGGTTCCCTGCCAATCCACCTGGAGTATTCAGCTTTAAGGTACGCACGTCTCACGACGTACCCGGAAGTCTGCGCCTTTCCGCGGCCAGCCGCAAGCGCACCTGCCCCGTCCCGTCGCCGCTTTGCCGCACGACCGGCCGCCCCGCCCACTTTTCGTGGCGCCGCTCAGCACCTGCGTCCTGAGCGGTCCGTCCGCCGCTGTTGTGCCGGCCGGGGCAGAGACGAACAAGCACAGCGAGTTGATACTCGAGTGCTGCCGGTGTAGCCTCATGCACGTCGTTCGGGGTGGTCGAGGAAATCCGTCCTCGGCCTGAGAAATACCCGCCGAACCTGATCCGGGTAATGCCGGCGTAGGGAAAGCGATGTTGTTGCAGCAGCTCCGTCCTCTGGGATTTTCTTCGCGGCTCGAATCCACGGGCCCACGGTAGTCTGCGCTCCTTCTGCCCCGGACGAAGGCAGGAGGTCGAATGCACGTAGTCCTCGCCATCGCAGGCTCCGATTCCAGCGGCTGTGCTGGTATCCAGGCCGACATCCGGGCGATCACGGCCAGCGGTGGCCACGCTGCTACCGTCGTCACCAGCATCACGGCCCAGAGCAGTCTCCGCCTGCTGGGGTTCTATCCCATCCCGGGTCGCGAAGTGCGACGCCAGCTCGACGCTGTGCTCGGCGACCTCCCCGTGAAGGCCGTAAAGAGCGGAGTCCTCGGGTCGGTCGAGGCCGTGGAGGCCGTCGCAGAGGCGCTCCAGGGACTCGGTCTGCCCTACGTCCTGGACCCGGTCATGGCCACGACGGCCGGTGCCGAGCTCGCCGGTGCCGCTGTCATTTCAGCGATGCACCGTCGGCTCTTTCCGCTCGCGACGTTGCTCACGCCGAATGCTCCTGAAGCGGCGGCGCTCACCGGCATGCCCGTCCGGGACCGCGATGAGGCAGTGCGAGCCGGCACAGAACTCCTGGCAACCGGCTGCCGCGCCGTTCTCGTTAAGGGCGGTCATCTCCCGGCCGACCCGTTCGTCGACGTTCTCGTTGAACGTTCTGGCCACACAGTGTTCGAAGGAACGGCTCTCTCCAGCCCGAACACGCGCGGGACGGGCTGCACACTGGCGTCCACCATCGCAACGCACCTCGCCCGGGGCATGCCGCTCCGGGCGGCGGTGGAACGCGGCCGCCTCCATCTGACCAGCGCCATCCACGGGGGCTATCCCCTTCCGGGAGGCGGGCCCGTGGACGCATTCGCGCCCTACCGGCAGGCCAGCGGGGTGTGGCCCTTGTGCCCGCCGGAGGTCGCCCATGTCTGAGCAGCCGGGCCGCCTCCACGTCATCACCGACACGGTGCTCCAGACCGGGCGCACGCACGCTGAGATTGCACGCCTCGCCCTGGAGGGAGGGGCCGACACCATCCAGTACCGGGAGAAGCGACCGCTCGTGACGCGGGAGTTGATGGTCGATGCAGCTGCTGTCCTGGCCACCTGCCGGGCTGCCCATGCGCTCGCAATCGTCGATGACCGCGTGGACGTGGCGTTCGCCGTGGGCGCTACCGGCCTCCACCTCGGCCGCCACGACCTGCCCGTGGATGCCGCCCGCCGGATCCTCGGCCCTGCGGCCATCATCGGCGGGACCGCGAACAGCCTGGAAGAAGCGCGCACGGTCTGGCTACAGCCAATCGACTATCTCGGCGTCGGTCCCGTCTTCGGGACGTCGTCGAAGGCCAATCCGGCACCGGTCCTCGGGCTGGCTGCCCTTGCTGCCATTGCCGCCGAATCCCCGGTCCCGGTCATCGCCATCGGCAACATCACGCCGGATCGTGTCGCTGATGTGCTCGCTGCCGGCGCCTACGGCATCGCCGTCCTCTCCGGCGTGACCTGCGCCGACGACCCTCGGGCCGCCGCCGCCCGCTACGCCGCCAATATCAGGGCATTTCTTTCCGGCACGGGAGCGATCGAATGAACGAGATGGATCGCGCGGACGTCGTTGTTATCGGCGCGGGCGTCGTCGGACTCGCGATTGCCTACGAGGCCGCCAGGCGTGGGCACAGCGTGCTGGTGCTCGAACGGGATCGCATTGGTGCAGGCGCGGCGGGCGTTGCGGCCGGGATGCTCGCCCCGGCTTCGGAAGCGGATTGCGAAGACCCGGCGCTTATCAGCCTCGCCCTCGAGAGCTGCCGCCTTTACCCCGGCTGGGTTGCCTCCATCGAGGCCGACTCTGGCATGCGCTGCCGGTACCGCACCGAGGGCAGCCTGCTCGTCGCCCTCCACCACGATCACCTCGAGGAGCTGGAACGCCTCGCCGCATTCCAGCAGGGCCGCGGTCTCGACGTCAGGTGGCTCACCGCCGCGGCAATCCAGGCTCGCGAGCCCGGGCTCTCGCCCCGTGTGATCGGCGGGCTGTTCGCAGAGGGCGATCGGCAGATCGATCCGCGCTTCTACATGCCTGCGATGGCGGCGGCCATCCGTGCACACGGAGGCGAGATTCTAGCGGGGGCGTCCGTGACCTCTATCGTGCAGTCGGCCGGCCGCGCCACGGGAGTCTGCTTCACACTCGCAGGAGACGACCGTGAGGTGCGTGGCACCGTAATCGTCGTCGCTGCCGGCGCCTGGTCGAACGGTCCTCTCGCGGGAGTGCTCCCGCCCCTCCCACTGCGTCCGGTAAAGGGGCAGATCCTCCGCCTCCGCCCGGGGCCGCCGCTGCGCCACGTCATCCGTACAGCGGACGTCTATCTCGTCTCTCGAGAGGACGGGGAGCTCGTAGTCGGGGCGACGAGCGAGGAGCGGGGGTTCGACTCGCGCCCGACTGCCGGTCCTGTCATGGATCTCCTGCGCGAAGCCTGGCGGGTCCTCCCGCTCATTTATGAGCTGGAGCTTGCCGAGCTCGGTGTAGGCCTGCGCCCGGCGCTCCGGGACGGCCTGCCGATCATCGGCCCGAGCCCACTCGATGGGCTATGGCTGGCTGCCGGGCACTACCGGCATGGGATCATGCTGGCGCCCGTCACGGCCCGCCTGCTGCTCGATGCCATGGACTCCGGTGACATCCCACCTTTGCTTGCTCCGTTCCAGTTGGACCGGTTCACGCAGAACACCACCCAAGGAGTGCCTGTTCCATGAACGTCGCAGTCAACGGGGCGACGAGGGCAATCCCGCCCGGCACGTCGCTCGTCGAAGTGCTTGTAGAAGTCGTCGGTGAGCGTACCGAGGGCGTGGCTATTGCGCTGAACGGCGAGGTTGTCCGCCGGGCCGCATGGCCCTCGGTCCAGCTCGCGGACGGAGACGTGGTCGAAATCGTCCAGGCAAGGCAAGGAGGTTGAGATGCCCTCAGATGCATGGCATATCGGCTCACTGGAGCTCACATCCCGGCTGTTGTTGGGCTCGGCCCGCTATCCGAGCGCCCAGGTCATGCTCGATGCGCTGAGGGAATCGGGCACCGAGCTGGTGACGGTCGCCCTGCGCCGCGCCAGTTTTGACAGCAACGGCGGCGAGAACCTGTACGACTTGCTGCTCTCGAACGGCTATCGGCTGCTGCCGAACACCGCGGGCTGCTATACGGCCCAGGAAGCCGTGTTGACGGCTCAGCTCGGGAGAGAGGCGCTCGGTACCAACCTCGTGAAACTCGAGGTCATCGCCGACGATGAGACCCTGCTCCCCGATAGCGTCCAGCTCCTGGAAGCCGCGGACCGGCTCGTGCGGGACGGCTTTATCGTGCTGCCTTACACGAACGATGACCCCGTCCTCGCCAGCCGCCTGGAGGACCTGGGCTGTGCGGCCGTCATGCCCCTTGCCGCGCCAATTGGCTCCGGACTCGGGGTGCGCAATCCGCACAACCTCCAGCTGATCAAGGACCGCGCCAACGTTCCGGTGATCGTCGATGCCGGCGTTGGCACCGCCTCGGACGTGGCAGTCGTCTTCGAGCTCGGCTGTGACGGTGTCCTGATGAACTCCGCCGTCGCCCGGGCACAGGACCCCATACGCATGGCCCGGGCCATGCGGGCTGCGGCCATCGCAGGCCGGGAAGCCTTCCTGGCAGGCCGCATGCCACGCAAGTTCTACGCCGAGGCATCGACCGCACTCGCCGGCCGAATTGGGGTTAGTTCGGGCCCGGGCAGGCAGCCGTGATCTCGCTCTACGTCGTCGTCGACCGCGGGATCTTCGAGTGCGACGCGGCCTACTTCGCGTCGCTGAAGCACCTCGGTTCGCTCGCCAGCGAACACCCCGGGGTCGTCCTCCAGGTGCGCGCGAAGGGTCTCCCCGAAACGGCGAAGCCCTCCTTCGTCGCTCGCGCCCGCGATGCCCTCGGCGACGGTGTCGAACGCGCGTTTCTGAACGGAGAGGCTCGCGACGCCGAGGCCGGTGGGTTCGGCGGCGTGCACTGGCCGGAAGCCGCGATCCCCGCCGCACCGATTCGCGGACTCGTGGCGGGCGCGTCGGTTCACTCGCTCGCTGCCCTGGAGAGGGCAGAAGCGGCCGGAGCGGCCTTTGCGCTCTTCGGGCCCGTGTTCGATGCGGGGTCCAAGCGGGTCGCGGGAGTTGGCCTCGCCGCGCTCAGCGCGATCACCCGCGCAGCGAGCATCCCTGTCCTTGCCATCGGCGGTGTAACGCCCCGATCGGTGCCGTCGTGCGTCGCGGCCGGAGCAGCCGGTGTTGCCGCCGTCACCGGGGTGCTCCGTTCCGGCGACCCGCCGGCGGCCATCGCCGGGTATCTTCGCGCGCTCCGAAGCTGTCCTCCGGCCTTTCCCCGGTCCCTCGCCACAAACCCCGAAAAGGATTTCGCATGACTACTACCCGCACATCCCCCGCCACCTCATCGATCCTCCCCAGCGCGTTCCCCGGCAGCCGC
Source organism: Dehalococcoidia bacterium (assembly GCA_023228745.1). Lineage (GTDB taxonomy): Bacteria > Chloroflexota > Dehalococcoidia > Tepidiformales > Tepidiformaceae > JALOAP01. Next base: position 13,847 of record JALOAP010000022.1, read on the forward strand.
AAGGCGTACGTCGATGGCCCGAGCGGCCTGCGTGTGCCCGTGCGCGAAGTTGTCCTCTCCCCGACCACTGGCCGCTTTGCGCAGGAGGAGAACCCACCGGTCCACCTCTATGACACGAGCGGGCCATATACCGATCCGTCTGCTGTGATCGACGTGCGCGAGGGGCTGCCTGCTCTGCGGCGACAGTGGATTCTCGAACGCGCGGACGTCGAAGAGTACAGAGGCCGCGAACCGCAACCCACAGACGATGGCGTCCACGGCGGCGGGCGTGCCAATACCGAGGTATTCCCCGGCCTCCGGCGCCGTCCGCTCCGGGCGAAGCCCGGTGGAAACGTCACGCAGCTGCACTACGCGCGCCGGGGGCTTGTGACTCCGGAGATGGAGTTCATCGCCCTGCGCGAGGGGCTCTCCCCGGAGTTCGTGCGGACCGAGGTCGCAGCGGGCCGAGCGATCATCCCCGCCAACGTCAACCATCCCGAGAGCGAACCAATGATCATCGGCCGCAACTTCCTCGTGAAGATCAATGCCAACATCGGCAACTCGGCTGTCGCTTCCTCGATCGATGAGGAGGTCGAGAAGATGGTGTGGGCGACGCGCTGGGGCGCGGACACGGTGATGGACCTCTCGACCGGCCGCAACATCCACACCACGCGAGAGTGGATCATCCGCAATAGCCCTGTGCCGATCGGCACCGTCCCGATCTACCAGGCGCTGGAGAAGGTCGGCGGAAAGGTCGAGGACCTGAGCTGGGAGGTGTACCGGGACACGCTCATCGAGCAGGCCGAGCAGGGGGTGGACTACTTCACCATTCATGCCGGCGTGCTCCTTCGCTACGTCCCGCTGACGGCCAGGCGCGTAACCGGGATCGTCTCGCGCGGCGGCTCGATCATGGCCGGCTGGTGCCTGGCCCATCACCAGGAGAGCTTCCTCTACACTCACTTCGAGGAGATCTGCGAGATCATGAAGGCCTACGACATCGCCTTCTCCCTCGGCGACGGGCTCCGGCCCGGGTGTACCGCCGATGCCAACGACGAGGCCCAGTTCGCCGAGCTCCGGACACTCGGCGAGCTGACCGAGATAGCCTGGCGGCATGACGTCCAGGTTATGATCGAGGGGCCTGGTCACGTGCCGATGCACAAGATCAAGGAGAACATGGACCTTCAACTGGAGGTCTGCCACGAGGCGCCTTTCTACACGCTCGGCCCACTCACCACCGACATCGCCCCCGGCTACGATCACATAACGTCCGCGATCGGAGCGGCGATGATCGGCTGGTACGGCACGGCGATGCTCTGCTACGTCACCCCGAAGGAGCACCTCGGCCTGCCCGACCGCGAGGACGTCAAGGAAGGCGTGATCACCTACAAGATCGCCGCGCATGCGGCGGACCTGGCCAAAGGCCATCCCACGGCCCAGGCGTGGGACGATGCCCTCTCCAAGGCCCGCTTCGAGTTCCGCTGGCAGGACCAGTTCAACCTCTCCCTCGATCCCGAGCGGGCTGCCAGCTTCCACGACGAAACGCTCCCCGCGGGGCCAGCGAAGACAGCCCACTTCTGCTCGATGTGCGGGCCTCACTTCTGCAGCATGCGCATCACGCAAGATGTTCGCGAGTACGCACGCGCGCATGGCGTCGAGGCGGAGGAGGCGCTTCCGTTGGGTATGAGCGACAAGGCCAGGGAGTTCAGGACAGCGGGTGGGTCGATTTACCGGGAACGTTAGTCGCTGGTCGACGGCTCACAGCGGACGGGGACCCTGGTCTCTGCCGGATCCCGGATGGGGCCGGCCGGCGCTGGGCATTCTGCAACGCCGCCGAGGCGTTCTTCGAAGACGTGCTCTGTCCAGTTGGAGGCAATCTCCGGGCGGGTGTCGAGGCGTGCGTCATCGCGCAGGCCGTCTGCCGTAAAGGGGCACCGCCTGCGCCCTGATGCCCCCTCTGAGGGTAAGCACACTGGCGGCGTTCACCGCATGTGCCCACCGGACGCGTCACGTTCCGGCGGTCTCCGGCCATGTAGGTGGTACACCATGACGGAGAGAGGCCGATGGGACGAGACTGTTGACGATTGCGGTGTCGA
>JALOAP010000023.1 GCA_023228745.1 Dehalococcoidia bacterium
GGGCCGGTCGATCGCAGTACAGAGGGCGTCCCACTGGTGCGAGGTCACGACGGCAATGAAGAGGTAGTCGTTTGGGCCTCCCCCGAGGGTGGGATAGGCGTCGATGGTGGCCGAGCCTCGGCGGCTTCCGGAGCGGGTCGCCGGTGCATGGCCCCAGGTCTGCAGGCCCTGGGTGCGCATGAACAGTGTGACGGCTTCCTGCATGGAGAGCTCGATGAGCTGGCCCTCGCCGGTCTGCTGCTGCTGGACGTATGCGGCGGTAATTGCCAGTGCGAGCTGGACGCCGGCGCCGGAGTCTCCCGAGGTGGTGCCAGGGATGAGCGGCGGCCCGTCGGCGGTACCGGTCACGGAGAAGGCACCTCCCGCGGCCTGGGCTATCCAGTCGTAGCTATTGTACTGGCTGTAGGGGCCGGTGAGCCCGAAGCCTTTGAGGCGGGCATAGATAAGGCGGGGATTGAGCTTGCGTAGCTCCTCATATTCGAGGCCGAGACTTTCGATCACCCCCGGGCCGTAGTTCTCCACGAAGACGTCGTAATGCGGGACCAGGCGCAGGAGCAGGTCGCGGCCCTTCTCGTTCTTCAGATTGATGACTGTGCTGCGCTTGTTCCCGTTGTAGTTCAGGAAGTATTGGGACACTTCAGTGTCCGTGGTGACACCACGGCCAGGATCGCCAGTGGGAGGCTCAACCTTCACAACCTCAGCGCCCAGCCATGCGAGCAGCTGCGTGCCGGATGTCCCGGCTTCGTACTGCGTCATGTCGAGGACGCGCATTCCAGACAGTGCGTTCATTTTCGCTTACCTCCCTGGGATATCTGCGTGCGGCAGGGCGGTGTGTGCTCCATTGCCATCCGCGATCGAGCGCCTTGCCAGTGGTCGCGCCAACAGCTCTTCGATGAACTGCAGGCAGACGTCCAACGTGAGCGGGACTGCGTCGTCCGGCGCGAGCTCCGTATCCAGCGCCGGCTCGGCACGGAACACAACGTGCGTGGCCGGCCCGGCAGCGGTGGTTACCAATTTGATACGAGGCAGGGGATGGTCCTTGAACCCTTCGGCGACTACGAGGTCCACACCGGGAAAGAGACCTTCGAGCGCGGTGCGTGCACAGGCCTCTTTCGCGAAGGGCGCCGAAAAATCGAGCCTGACCTGACCAAGGGGGCCGATGACCGCGACACGGGGGGCACCCGCCTCGCGGTAGCGCCACGAATCCTTCCCTTCGTGATCCATCGCCATATGCGCGTGGGCGTCGTGCTTCGCGACGGCGAAGTCGACGTCGCGCCGGGCAAGCTCCTGGACGAGTTGCTCAATAAGGAACGTCTTCCCGGAGTTCTTCGGGCCCGAGACGGCGCACACGATCGGCGGAGGGGTCATCGTTACCTCGCCTGCAGCGTCGGGTCGAGGTGGTCGCGGAGCCAGTCGCCGAGCAGGTTGCCGCAAAGGATCGTGAGGCCGATCGCGATGCCCGGGAAGGTGACGATCCACCACGCAGTCGAGATGTAATTGCGGCCGTCGGCCAGCATCACGCCCCACGAGGCGTTCGGCGGCCGGACCCCGAGGCCAAGGAAGCTGAGCGCCGACTCGAGCAGGATGAAGCTGCCCACGTTGAGCGTCGTCAGTACGAGGATGGAACCGGCCACATTCGGCAGGATGTGCCGGCGCATGATCCGCAGGTTCGAAGCGCCGCCAATGCGTGCCAGCGTCACGAACTCCCGGTTGCGGAGCGCGAGGACCTGCCCGCGAATCACCCGTGCGTGACCGGCCCACCCGAGCAAGCCCATGATGAGCATCAGCGCGAACAGGGAGTGGCCAATCACCGTCACAGCGACGATCACGAGGATGAGCGTCGGTAGCGCGTAGAGCGTGTCCACCGCCCACATGACCACGGCGTCAACGGCACCGCCAAGGAACCCCGCAAGAACCCCAAGCACCACGCCGATGATGGCGGCTACGACGATGGCGCCACCAGCAACAATGGCTGTGACCTTCGCACCGTCCATGATCCGGCTGAGGATGTCGCGGCCGGAGGAGTCGGTTCCGAGCGGATAGCTCCAGTCGCCGCCCTCCTGCCACGCCGGGGGAAGCAGCGCGAGGGAAAGGTCGCTTTGTTCGGACTCACCGGGAGTCAGGCTCGGGCCAACGGTGGCGGCGAGCGCGAGGACGACAAGGATGACGATGGGGAGCGTCGGGTTAAGCGTCAGGAATGGTCGAATACGGCGCACGATTGCGTTACCTCCACATCATCCGGTTCTCATTTGGCCCAGATTCGCGGGTCCAGGTACCCGTAGAGAATGTCTACCGAAAGGTTCACAAGGACGAAGGTCACCGCCGCGAGCAGCGCGACGGTCTGCACGAGCGGGAAGTCGCGGCCGTTGGCGGCCGTGACCACGAGGCTACCCACTCCCGGCCACGCAAAGATCGACTCCGTCACGACCGCGCCGGTCAGCAGCGCGGCCAACTGAATGCCGGCGATGGTCACGATGGGGATGGAGGCGTTCTTCAGCGCGTGCCGCCAGATAACGCGGCCCTCGCTGAGGCCCTTGATCCGCGCCATCTTGATGTACTCGCTGTCCAGGACATCGAGCATCGCCGAGCGCGTGAGGCGCAGGACGGAGGCCGTGGAGAACCATCCCACGGCAATGGCCGGCAGGATGAGGTGCTTGATGCCGCCGGTCCCGCTGGAGGGCAACATCCCGAGCTGCACGGAGAAGATGAGGACCAGCATGATGCCAACCCAGAACGTTGGAATCGACTGGCCGAGGAGCCCGAAGGCTCGCGACAACTTGTCCATGAACCCGCCGCGACGAGCAGCAGCGATCACTCCGAGCGGCACGCCGAGGCCGATGGAGACGAGCAAACCAGCGCCAGCGAGCTGTGCCGACTCGGGCAAGCGTTCCTTGACGACATCGACCGTAGGCCGGCGGTAGTTCCAGCTTTCACCAAAGTCGCCCTGGAGGATGTCCCCCATGTAGGTGCTGAACTGTTTGATCAGCGGCTCATCCAGGCCGAGGTCCCGGCGGATCTGCTCGTAGCGCGCCGGGTCGTTGGAATCGCCTTGCAGCGTCGCCGCCGGGTCCCCGCTGGCACGCGTCAGCAAGAAGATGACGATCATCACACCGAAGATCGTCAGTGCCCCCCGAACGAGACGGGAAAGTACGTATGGAAGCATCGTCAGTCCCTCACTTGCCGCGGACGCCTATCCGCGGGCCTTCACTCCTCAGCTCATGAGACCTTTGCCACCTTTCCGTTCGCTCCCGGGGAGGGCGGCGCGGATGGGACAAAGAGATGACAGGCAGCTTCGCGGCTGGCCTCGATCAATGTGAGCTGCGGCCGATCCGCGGCGCACTGGGGCAGGGCACGCGAACACCGGGGATGGAAGCGGCACCCCGGCGGAAGGTTCAGCGGGCTCGGAATCTCGCCATCCAAAAGGAGGCGAGTTGGAGGCCGCTCGTCGGGGTCCGGCGAGGGCACAGCGGCGGTGAGCACCTGCGTGTATGGATGCGACGCGGTGCGGATGACGTCCTTCGCCTGACCAGTCTCCACCACCTCACCGGCGTACATCACACCGACGCGGTCGGAAATCTGCTCCACGACGGCAAGATCGTGCGAGATGAAAACCATGGTCAGGGAGTACTTGGACTTGATATCAAGCAGGAGGCGGATGATCTGCGTGCGGACGGAGACGTCGAGAGCCGATGTCGGTTCGTCGAGCACGAGGACTTCCGGTTCGACGCTGAGCGCCCGGGCAATGGCAACGCGCTGCTGCTGGCCACCACTGAATTGGTGTGGGAAGCGGCGGCGGAAGTCGGGGTTCAGGCCCACTTGCTCCATGAGCGTGCAGACACGCTCCTCACGCTCCTTCCGGTTGCCCACACCGAGCGCCTCCATCGGCTCGGAGATGATGCTGGAGATCGACATCCGGGGGTTGAGGCTGCTGTAGGGGTCCTGCAGCACGGCCTGTACCTTTCGCCGGAACCGGCGCACATCGCGCCGGCTGAACGACCGCACATCCTGTCCGTGGAACGCTAGCCGGCCTGAGCTTATTGGTTCGAGCAGGAGCAGCAGCTTGGCGAGCGTACTCTTCCCACAGCCAGATTCGCCAACAATGCCGAAACATTCGCCGGGGTCGATGCGCAGCGTTACGTCGTCGACGGCGCGCAGCGTTGCACCGCCCCAGGGCCAAAGGCGCGCGCCGACGCGGAACTCCTTCGATACTTGGGAGAGCTCAAAGACGGCGGATTGTGCCGTCGCCCCGGTCCCTTCAACCTGCTTCGCCGTTGATACATTCAGGCCAGTCATAAAGGTGCCTCGGACATCGCACGGCTCTGTATTCTCAGACAGGCGCAGGCGTGGTTCGGCTCAATGGTGACCAGGGGCGGGTCGACAGCGAGGCACTCGCCGTCGACCTCGGGGCAGCGCGGGCCGAAGCGGCAGCCCGGAGGGAGTGCCCTTGGGTCGGGTGGCTGACCCTCCATGATCTTCAGTTCATCCGTCTTGCCGATCCGCGGGAGGGCCGCCAGGAGGCCCTTCGTGTACGGGTGTTGCGGGTTTCGGAGCACCTCGCGGACGGGCCCCATCTCCACGATCCGCCCGGAGTACATGACGGCCACCTTGTCGCACGTCTGTGCGACCACGCCCAGGTCGTGGGTGACGAGCACGATCGAGGTACCGTGCTCGTCACGCAGCCGGCGCAGTAGGGCGAGGATCTGGGACTGGATCGTTACGTCGAGGGCAGTCGTCGGCTCGTCCGCGAAGAGAATCCGTGGGCGGCTCGCCAGCGCCATCGCGATGCACACACGCTGACGCATCCCGCCGCTGAGCACATGCGGGTACTGGCTCACACGCTGCTCGGGCGACGAGAGGTGCACCTCGCGGAGGCTATCGACCGGCCGGCGCGCTCCGCCCGAGCCCTTAGCCCGGCCCAGGGCTTCGTTCACCTGGTAGCCGATCGTCAGCGTCGGGTTCAGGCTGGACATCGGATCCTGGAGGATCATGGACATCTTCGTGCCTCGCAGGCGGCGCATGGCCTTGGTGCCATAATCCCGGGTTTCTTCGCCATCCACCTTTACGCTCTTGGCCGTGATGCGGCCCTGCCCTTCCTTTAGAAGGCGCATGAGCGAGAGGCAGGTGACGCTTTTCCCCGAGCCCGACTCGCCGACGATGCCGAGGATTTCGCCCGCCGCGACATCGAAGGAGATGTCGTCGACAACCTTCACCCACCCGGAGCCCGTTCGGAACTCGGTCGTCAGGTGGGACACAGAGAGCACAGGCTCATCCGGCCGCCGTTCTTTGGACCGCGTCCCCTCGCCGCCTTTGGATCTCAGTCTCAGCATGTTGCTGCCCCGCTTGGCCGTTGCCGGCCTGGATTTAGGACTCCGTATAGGTTTTCGACATCTGCGGTTCGCCGAGCTCGGGGAGCTCCTTCGGCCGCTTCTTATTGACGATGGCACCGAAGTAGCAGAACTCCAGGCAGAATCCGCAGCTGTCGCATTCCTCTTCGAACTTGGGGAAGAACCGCTCGGGTCGGTAGTCCGGCCCGGAGTCCTTGGTAACGGTTATGTAAGCAATGCTCTGGTCGTAGACGCGATGCTTCACGAACGAGCAGGACATCATGCAGAGGTTGCACCCGACGCACGCGTCGGCGTTGACCTCGAAATCGACTTCTTTAACGAACTGAGCCAAGAGGCTTCTCCTTCTGCTACGAAACGCTGGACGGTTCCAGCGGCTGGCGGCCCATCTGACTGGTCCTTGGGTCGACTTCACGCTGGATGCCGAGACGCTCGAGCGTCTCGTCGGTGGGGATACCCGTCTCCAGGTCCCAACCGTGTGCACCGTAGTAGGCGTCCACGCAGGCATTCAGCTCGCGTTCCTCGTCATCATCGAGGTAGCCCTTCGGATAGACTTCGCGCTCGCGGCTATAGCCTTCGCGCGCGTTAAACATGCGCTGAAGGGTGATGATGCGCTCTGCGCTCTCGAGCAGATCCTCCTGGCTCACCTCGATGCCCGTGCCATACGAGTAGAGCTGAGCGACGCGGTCGGTCGGCAACGCCTTCGAGATGAAGGAGCGCTGGCAGGTGCCGAGCGAGTAGAGGATCAGGTTGTAGAGTTCGACGCGGTGGGTGAGCAGGCCGGTGTCGTAACCGTCCGTCTCGCCCGTGAAGATCCGATCGATGTCCTCTTCCGGGATGCCAATGGACTTGCCGTAGCGCTTCAGGCTCTTGCCCGAGCGACCGGGCATCCAGGTGGGTGAGCCGTACGCAGTGCCGGGGCCGTCGGCGCGTGGGTCGATGACGTGGCTGAAGAAGAGCACCGACCAGCGCTTGCCCCAGTGGCGCCCCTCACCTTCGCTCTCCTTCCGGAGCACGTGACCCTTCCAGTTGTAGTAGCGGTCGAGCTGCGGGCGATAAGCCTCCTGCACCTCTTCGAAGGGCTTGGCGAGCTCGCCACCGAAGCCGTAGCCATAGGCAACCTGGCGGATGAACTCCTGGAGGTCCTTGTAGTTGCCCTTGCTCAGGTCGAGGCCGTCCGTGTCTTCCTTCGTGAAGACGCCATCTTCGTACAGCCGGTGAATCCAGCTAATGGCATCGGAAAGTGTGGAGATGCCGAGCCGGTTGCACATCTCGGCGCAAATGATCGCCTCGTCGTAGTGCTCCAGTGGGATGCCGGCGCCAGTCAGGAACGGCGCGGTCAGCGTGCCCAGCGAACAGGACATCGGGAGGAGCTTGCCGGCGTGTTCGCCTTCTGTCAGCCCAATCTGCTGCTTGCAGGCCACAGGGCAGCCGGGGCAGGTCATGCTCCGGTCCTTGACCTTGTGGCGGTAGATGTCCGTCCACTCGTGGATCTTGAGGCCCATCTTTTCGGTGCGTTCCGCTGCACCGGGGCCGGCAAAATCCTGGAGCTGAACCAGTGTCCCGAGCTCACGCCACCAGGGCACGTAGGGGCCGTTCATGACGTCCCGGATGGTCCTCGCCGCAAGCCCATGGAAGCGGTTCACGTCCGCCAGTTCGACGGGCGTGTTCCCGCGGGCGACGACAGCCTTGAGCTTCTTCGAACCGAAAATCGCACCGAGACCGCCCGAGCCGGAGGTGGAGTGGCCCTGGCCGAGCACAATTGCGTTCGGCGCCATCCGCTCGCCAGCCGGCCCGATGGTGATTACCGAGCTTGCGGGCTCTTCCATCCAGAGCTGCTCGGTCGCGAGCTTCGTATCCAGGCCCCAAAGATGGGACGCGTCCTTGATGCTGATCTGGCCGTGGTCGACGAGGAGGTAGACCGGAGTCTCGGATTGGCCCGAAATCACAACATGGTCGAAGCCGCCCGCCTTCAGCTTGTCGGCGAAGATGCCGGACGACGAGGTCGCGTAGCGGTTATTCAGCGGGCCCTTGGTGTTCAGGAGGAGCTTGCTCGCGCCGGGCACCATCGTGTTGATAAAGGTCCCCGCACTCATGATGATGCGGTTTTCCGGGCCGTAGGGGTCGCAGCCCGCGGGGATCAGGTCGTAGCAGAGTTTCGTCGCAATGCCCTGTCCGCCGATGTACTTTTCCGCCCACTCGCGAGGCAGATCCGCAACCTCCACGGTCTTCGCGCCCAGGTCGACAAAGGCGATCTTGCCAACAAACGCTCCCAGCTTTCCGGTCATAGCTCCTCCTCGTTTTGGCGACGACACTTGTGTCATTGACACGACCGTCAACAATAGCCACGAACTATAAGAAGTCCCGTACGGCTCGTCAACACAATTTGAGACTTCCCAGGGAAAGGCGAACGGGACTGCGCGTTGAAACCGGAGGCCGCGGGTGGATGTGACTGTCCCCCGAAGCAGGGCGCGAGGCCGTGGGATCAGGCCCGCTCGCCAGTCTTCGCGGTTTAGCGATCCTTCAGCAGATCGGCGATACTGCCACGCACGAGGAGCAGCGACCCCAGGGGAAAGAGCACCATCGTGACGAGCGCGGCCAGCGTTGAAGTTCGTGCCCCGAGCAACGCTGCGGCGAGGCCCGGCTCGTGGCCGAGTGCGGCGTCAACCGCGAGCGCGTAGGTAAACCCGATCAGAGATGCCGCGCCGACGAGCATCCAGCACTCAGCGGCCAGCAGGAACAGCACCGCGCCCCGGCTCGTGCCCAGCGCGAGGTAGAGCCCGAGCTCGGAGCGGCGGAACCAGGTCATGAGCCAGCCAACCGCCCCCAGGGCGGCGCCGGCGCCTATCCAGCCACGGCCCTGTGGGCGTGCCGCGAACTCCGCTGCCGGGTCCCAACCGAGAACGTGGTCGTAGCCACTCTGGTTGTAAGCGTACGCGCGTGCCACGGTGGAACACTCGTTATAGTATGGGTACACATACTGCCCTTTGGTTGGCCGACGCGCTGCCGTCCGTGACGAGGATGCTGGACAAAACGAAGCCGAAGGTGGCTAGGATCAGTCCGTACCGTCGGCCTCGCCGAGGCAACCGCATTGCTGACGTTTCTTGAGACCGACTCAAACATGTTTTCTCCCCCTTGCCGTTGTACCGCCTTATCGCGGGAGTGCGGCGTGAGGAGAATGGTGGGCCTTCGCATCGAGCTAGAGCTTCCAGCCGCGCTTCTCATTCCGCTGCTATTCGGGAAATCGTGCATCAGTGGAGTCCACGGGAGAAGGTACGACCCGCACGATTTCATGAGCGCAGCAGACAGTATGGAGGCCGAGCCAGAACATGATGGTCATTCCGTCCAGCGGGGCGCTGCACGCGGGCAAGACGCGGTCCGTGGCCCGTTGCAGCATCTGTTGAATCCGTCTTGGACTCAGGAAAAACTGACCGGCGAGAACTTCTGCCGAACCAATCAGTGCGCGTCCCGCTACTGAGCGGAGTTCGGCCTCCGTCAGGCGGGCGTCCGCAATGTGGAACGCGCGAAGGTTGGAAAGCACTTCCTCCGGCGTGTGGAACATATGCCCCCGCCCTGCGGCCCATGGACGCCGCTCGTTTGCGGCTTTGTATCACTTGTGCCATCGCATGTCCAGCATCCCGCCAGCGAATCTCCGGTCGCCGGGATGAGGCGGCGGGATGGCCGAGAATGTCAGAGCGAGCCGAGTGGGTATGATGGGGCGCATCTGAGAGATGAGGGTAACGATGCCGACTGTGGACGGAGCCACGATCATTGCGCGGAGCCTGCGGGACCAGGGCGTAGAGCACATGTTTGGCGTGTTGGGGGTACCGGTGTACCCAATCGCCGGCGCGGCCAAAAAAGAGGGCATCAAGTTCTACTCGTTTCGCAATGAACAGGCCGCAAGCTACGCGGCGGGCGCCGTTGGCTACCTTACCGGCCGCCCCGGGGTCTGCCTGGCCGTCTCCGGTCCCGGCATGATCCATGCAATCGCGGGCCTCGCCAACGCATGGTCGAACTGCTGGCCGATGCTGCTGATCGGTGGAGCCAACGACTCCTACCAGAACGGCCTGGGCGCGTTCCAGGAAGCGCCACAGGTGGAAGCAGCGCGGCCGTTCGTGAAGTACGCCGCGCGCCCCGACAGCATGGCGCGGATGCCGTTCTTCATCGAACAGGCCATACGCCACAGTATGGCGGGCAGGCCGGGAGCCACGTACATCGACCTTCCCGGCGACTTCATTTCAGGCGAAATCGACGAGGAGTCGGTGCGCTACTCGCAGAAGTACGAAGAGCCGCCGCGCCCCTTCGCCGACCCCACCGCCGTCGAACAGGCGCTCGACCTGCTGCGCTCGGCGGAGAACCCGCTCGTCGTCGTGGGCAAGGGTGCGGCCTACGCCCGCGCCGAGGACGAGGTCAAGGAATTCATCGAGACGACGCAGCTCCCGTTCCTGCCGTCACCCATGGGCAAAGGCTTGCTCCCCGACGACCATCCGCTCTCCGTCGCTGCGGCCCGCTCCTATGCGTTGCAGAATGCGGACGTCATCTTCCTCGTCGGCGCGCGGCTGAACTGGATCATGCACTTTGGCGCGCCACCGCGCTTCCGAGCCGACGTGCGCACTATCCAGCTCGACATCTCCGCGGAAGAGATCGGCAATGGCGTGCCGGCGGAGGTCGGCCTGGTGGGTGATGCGCGCTCGGTCCTGAGCCAGCTCAACGAATCGCTGCGCAACAAGCCGTGGCAATACCCCGCGGAGACCACCTGGCGCGTGGGGATCGCGAAGAAGGCGCAGGACAACCAGGCGGGCACGGAGCCACTGCTGAACGACGACGCCGTTCCCATGGGGTACTACCGCGCCCTTCGCGAGATGCGCGACCGCCTGCCGAAGGACGTCATCCTGGTGAGCGAAGGGGCGAACACCATGGATATCGCCCGGGCGGTGCTGCCGTCCTTCTTCCCGCGGCACCGTCTCGACGCGGGAAGCTTCGGCACGATGGGCGTTGGGACCGGGTTCGCCATCGCCTCCTCGGTCGTCCACCCGGATAAGAAGGTCGTGGCGCTCCTGGGTGACTCCGCGTTCGGCTTTAGCGGGATGGAGGTAGAGGTTGCCTGCCGCTTCAACCTGCCTATCGTATTCGTAGTGTTCAACAACAACATGGGTGGTGGACAGCGTTATGTAGTGAATGCTCACTACGAACAGATCATCGAAGCCTTCGGTGGTAAAGGTTACTATGTGAACACACCGGAAGAATTCGGCACGGCACTCACCGACGCCATTGGCGACCCAACGCCGAGCCTCATTAACGTAATGATCGATCCAAAAGCGCAGCGGCGCCCCCAGCAGTTCGAGTGGTTGACCAGATGACCCATCGCGTCACGATTCAGGAGAATGACTGAACCAGGCGGCGCTCGGCTGTAGGTGCGGAGGAAGAACGTGCATCCGCGAACACATTCCAAGCAGCAAGAAAGCGACACAGCAACACCAGCGAGTAACGGGCGGAAGCCTCGCCGCGACCACGGGACGCACCAGAAACTTTTGGTGTCCGCGGCAGAGGTCTTCCGCCGGAAGGGCTGGCACGGTGCTACCGTCGACGACATCATCAAGGAAGCCGGGGTTTCCCGCGGCTCCTTCTACGTCTACTTCGAGAACAAGCAGGACGTGTTTGAGCGGATCATCGCGCCTATTCTCGACATTTTGTTTGAGGAGGCCGGGAGACGCCGGCCTGGCTCGACCATTTTCGCCCGGCTGGAGGCCGGGAATCGCACTTTCCTCGAGGCCTGGAGGCGAGACCCCGGGCTCATGCGAATCACCTTCGAGACAAACCTGGACGTCCAAACGAACGTCAGCGTCGCGGAGATGCGCCGGCGATTTATCGAGCGGAGCGCGAACGCCCTTCGCAGGCATGTCGCCGAGGGCATCACCCACGAAGGAATCGACCCCGACTTCGCGGCCGGGGCGCTCGCCGGGATGGTCACGGACTTTGCCCGGGAACGCTGGTTCACGGGCCGGTCGAGCGAGGAACCGGAGGATGTCCTCAGCCTGAGCTATCAGCTCAGCGCGTTGTGGTATCGCGCGGTCTACTCCGCAGCGGCACCGCCGGTACCTTCGGAGGCGGAGTATCGCGCCCAACTGAAAGCGCAGGAGGAGGCGACGCCCCTCGTGGCCGCGGGGCCAGACTGACCCTCCTTCTGCTACTGCCCTTCTGCTACTGCCCTTCTGCACACAGCTCCATCGGCTACAGGCCCGGCGGTTGGCCCCCGGGCCGCTGCCGCGTGGCTCGCATCGAACCGCAAGTCGGCGAGCCCAGGAGACGCCACGGCGCGTCAGCGAGCACACGACATTGTGTGGCACAAAATTGACCAGATTTTGCGGGCTGATTAGGGTGAGGTGAATCGATGACACAACTGTCAATGACACTCGTGTTCGATTCACCCGGGTTCGTGTTCCCCCAGAGGGGACTACCCGCCTCACAGCACACGGCGACTCATTCAGCAGGTCCGAGGGCTCACTGAGCCCTCGGACCTGCCGTGCGAAGGGCCGTCAGAAGGAGCACCCTTGGACAACTACTGGAATCGAAAGAAAACCATCTCTCGCCGGACACTCCTGGGCACCGGCGCTGCCACGGCCGTCGGCGCAGCGGCCCTGGCGATTGGCTGCGGCGGCGATGACGACGATGCACCCGGTAATGGCAGCACCACGCCGGGTACGGACAACGGCGGTGCGAACGGCGCCCCGAGTGGTCAGCTAACCATCGCCATCGATGTCATCCCCCCGACGCTGGACCCACACCGGACGAGCGGCGGCGGCTACTTTCCGTACAACTGGGAACCGTTCGAGGGGCTGCTCGGGCGTGATGACGACGGTGCGATCGTCGCTGGCCTCGCCGAGTCCTTCGAATACAGCGAGGACCTGACGCAGCTCACGCTCACGCTTCGCAGCGACGTCACGTTCCACAATGGCGACCCGTTCACCTCGGAAGACGTGCCGTTCTCTCTTGAGCGCCTCCGGACGCCGGACTTCAAGATGGCCTACGCGCCGAACTTCGCGCGCATCGAGCGCGTCGAGACGCCGGACCCGCAGACCGTTGTCTTCCACTCGTCCGAGCCCTTCCCCGAGCTGCACCAGTACCTGGACTCGTACTTCTTCGTCGTGCCCAAGAAGCACCTCCTCTCGGCAGGTGGCGAAGAGAGCTTCAGCACCAGCCCGATTGGCACGGGGCCGCTGAAGGTCACTCGCTATGCCACGGACTCCGTGATCGAGTTCGAGGCATTCGATGGGTACTGGGGAACCAAGTCCCAGACGGCCAAGGTGTCACTGCGCTCGTTGCCCGAGGCCTCGACGCGCATCGCCGGGCTCCAGGCCGGCGAACTGGACGTCATCTGGGGACTGCAGCCGCAGTTCTTCGACCAGGTGAAGAACAACAGCGACTTCGAACTCGTGTTCTCGCCTGCCGCACGTGTGCGCTTTGCGATGCTTAACCTCCGCGGCCAGGGCAACCCGGCATACAGCGACCCGCGCGTGCGCGAAGCGCTGAACGTCGCCATCTCCCGCGAGCAGATTGCAAAGGTCGTCTTCGGCGGAGCCGCGCGCCCCGCCGGATGGTTCGCACCCAAGGGCGTCGTTGGGCACAAGGAGTCCGAGCCGTATCCGTACGACCCGGAGCGCGCGAAGGAGCTCCTCGCGCAGGCCGGCTTCGCTGATGGTCTCGAAATCGATCCCATCGGCTACTGGAACGTCGACCCCGAAGCGATGTACAACGGCATGATCGCGGACTGGGCGAAGGTTGGCATCAAGTCGACGAACGGTCCACTCGGCGCGGACTTCACGGATGTCCTGCGCTCGCACACGGTGCCCATGATCGCGACGCAGAGCCAGAACGTTGCCTTCGATGGCGCCTCCGACCTCATCCGCTGGCTCCACAGCGAGGGCGGCTACTCGATCTCCGATGGCAGCCTCGACGAGGAAATCGACCGCGCAGCCGCAGCCGGTGGCGCTGAGCGCGAAACGGCCCTGCAATCGGTCTTCGAGCGCGTCTATCGCGAGTTCCTGGTCATCCCCATCGTCGAATCCGACAACGTCTTCGCCTACCGCAAGGACCGCGTGAAGGCGTGGCCACAGATCCAGGGGTGGCCCTACCCCCGGAACTACGGACGGATCGCGAAGGCCTAGCCCGAGCGTCCGGCTTCAACCAGCAGCCCGCGCCACCGCCCTTCTTCCCCTCGGGGGCGGTCGCGCGGGCTGTTCTGTCTCCGCGCAGGCGGCCTCACTGAGGAGTCGTCAATTTTTTCCCTACACCGGTTGACGACGTGGAATCGCGGCGGATATAGTCACGCGACTCGCTGACAGTTGCGTCAATGACGGTGGTGTCTAGTGCCTATGAATGCACCGGGGACCCCTTCGGCCAGCTGGCGGCGAAATTTCGTGCGGACACTGGCCACCCACGGGCGGCCAGTCGCGTACCAAAGTTGAGGGGATCATTTGGACAACTACTGGACTCGAAAAGCGAAACTCTCCCGGCGCACCGTCCTCGTCTCTGGTGCCACGACTGCTGTCGGGGTCGCCGCGTTCGCGCTTGGATGCGGCGACGACGATGACGACGACGCGCCAGCCGCAACGGGCACCGCGACGCAGGGAGCGAACACGCCGGCCAGCGGGGGTGGGGGCGGCGATTCGGAACCCACGGGGCAGCTCGCGATTGCCATCGCGGGGCTGCCGCCGACGCTCGATCCGCACCGCACGAGCGGTGGTGGCTACTTCCCGTACAACTGGGAGCCATTCGAAGGTCTGCTCAGCCGCGGCGATGATGGCGCGATCATTCCCGGGCTGGCGGAATCCTACGAATACAGCGACGACCTCACGCAGCTCACGCTGAAGTTGCGCAGCGATGTGACGTTCCACAACGGGGATCCGTTCACCTCGGAAGACGTGGCGTTTTCACTCGAACGGCTGCGCACGCCCGACTTCAAGATGGCCTACGCGCCGAACTTCGCGCGCATCGAAAACGTGGACACGCCCGACGCCCAGACGGTGACGTTCCGCTCCGGAGAGCCCTTCCCGGAGCTGCACCAGTACCTCGACTCGTATTTCTACGTGGTGCCGAAGAAGTACCTCTCGGCCCCCGGGGGCGAGGAGAATTTCGGGACCACGCCGGTGGGCACCGGCCCCTACAAGGTCACCCGGTTTGCGACCGACTCGGTTATCGAGTTCGAAGCGTACGAAGGCTACTGGGGCACGAAGGCAAAGACACAGAAGGTGGCGCTGCGCGCGCTTCCCGAAGCGTCCACCCGCATCGCTAGCCTCCAGAGCGGCGAAGTCGACCTCATCTGGGACCTTGCCCCACAGTTCTTCGAGCAGGTGCGGAGCAACAGCGACTTCGAACTCGTCTTCTCGCCCGCTGTACGCGTCCGCTTCATTATGCTGAACCTCCGGGGGCAGGGAAACGCAGCCTACAAGGACCCGCGCGTCCGCGAAGCGCTCAACCTCGCTATCAACCGCGAACAGATCGCGAACGTGGTCTTCGGAGGTGCGGCACGCCCGGGCGGCTGGTTCGCGCCCAAGGGCATCGTCGGCCACAAGGAAGCGGAACCCTACGCACACGACCCGGACCGCGCCAAGGAGCTGCTGGCGGAGGCGGGCTTCCCCGATGGCCTCGAAATCGACCCGCTGGCGTACGCCTCGGCCGACCCTGAGGCGATGTACAACGGCGTCCTTTCCGACTGGGGCAAGGTGGGCATCAAGTCCACCAACGCACCGCTCGGCGCGGACTTTGTCGACGTCCTGCGCTCCCACACCGCGCCAATGATCGCGACACAGAGCCAGAACGTGGCGTACGACGGCGCGTCGGACCTTATCCGTTGGCTCCGAAGCGACGGTGGCTACTCCATCTCGGACGGGAGCCTTGATGACGACATCGACAACGCTGCGGGGACAGGCGGCGATGCACGCGCAACTGCCCTGCAGTCGGTGTTCGAGCGCGTCTACAACGAGTTCCTCGTGATTCCGATCGTCGAGACCGACAACGTGTACGCCTACCGGACGGACCGGATCAAGGCGTGGCCGCAGATCCAGGGTTGGCCTTACCCCCGGAACTACGGGCGAATCGAGAAAGCCTGAGGCGCACGCTTCAGGCGGGTGCTACTGCCCACCCCGTTCGGCTCTCACCCCTCTGGGAGCCGAATGGGGTGGGCCATTCTTTGCCAGCACCTTTCCAACAGAGACTCCGAGCAGCAGGAGGGCGAGAGGTTTGGCCAGACCGATAACGGGCCACTACATGAAAGGCCGCAACTGGAGGAGAAGGTGACCCCGAGAGCGCTGGAGGACCGCGTTGCGATCGTGACGGAGGCGGGTCGCGGTCTTGGACGCCTGCTTGCGCTCGAACTCGCCCGGCAGGGGGCGCGGGTGCTGGTGAACCACCACGGGACGGAGCACGGCAGCAGCCCGCCGGGAGACATCTCGCTCGCCTCGGCGACCGCATGGGAGATCCATGACGCCGGTGGCCTGGGAGGCGCAAGCGCGCACGACACGAATACTCCTGAGGGGGCTCACGCCGCCGT
>JALOAP010000537.1 GCA_023228745.1 Dehalococcoidia bacterium
GGCCCACTGCGGCCTCGGGACCCGGGACAACCCCACATCACCGGCCCACCACTCGCCAACCGGCAGCGCGGGCGAACAGTACCGCGACTGTCAAGGAGCGCCCCCGTCACAACCACCCACGGCCGCAATCCGGCGGCCCAATCCTAAAACTGCGCAAAAAGCTCGATGTCACCCAATCGCGCGATATTCGCCCGCTCCGACTCATCCACCGGCTCATCGCTGAACCACGCGTCGAGGATCGCCGGCACATCCTCTGGCCTCGTGTTCTGGAGCGACAGGCAGAGAACGTTCGCATCGTTCCAGAGCCGCGCCCCCCGCGTCGTCGCTGCATCGATGCATAGCGCCGCCCTCGCTCTTCGCACCTTGTTCGCGGCGATCGACACGCCCGTCCCCGTGTAGCAGCAGGCGATCCCCGTCTCTGCTCGGCCTTCGACCACATCCAGGGCCACGCGCTCGCCCACTTCCGCCCACTGTTCCCGCCCTCCCAGCGGCGGGCCATAGCCTCGCACCTCGAACCCTCTCCGCTCGAGCTCGGCCAGCAGCGCGTCTGTCAGTTCCGTCCGATCATCAGCGCCAAACGAAATCGTTCCCATGCTCCCGATCCTACCAGTGCAGCGCCTCGCGGGCCGTACCGATAGACTGGCCCCACCCTCAACTGGAGCAGCATGTGGATTACGAACAGATCGCCTACGAAGTCACTGACCGCATCCTCACCATCACCCTCGACCGCCCCGAGAAGCTCAACGCCTTCACCGGGCAGATGATGAACGAGATGATCGACGCCTTCGACCGCGCCGATGCCGACGACAACATCCGCGCCATCATCGTCACCGGCCGCGGCCGCGGCTTCTGTGCCGGCGCCGACCTCTCGTCCGGCTCGGGGACCTTCGACAATCGCGAACGCGGCGGCTCGCTCGATCCCACCAAGCATCGCGACGGGGGCGGCCTCCTCACCCTCCGCATTTTCGAATCGAAGAAGCCAGTCATCGCCGCCATCAACGGCCCCGCCGTCGGCGTCGGCGCCACCATGACCCTCGCTATGGACATTCGCCTCGCCTCGAACGAAGCGCGCATGGGCTTTGTGTTCGCGCGCCGCGGACTGGTCCCCGAAGCTGCCAGCTCCTGGTTCCTCACCCGCGCCGTTGGCATCAGCAAGGCCCTCGAGTGGGTCTACTCCGGCCGCGTCTTCCCCGCCCAGGAGGCGCTCGAAGGAGGCCTCGTCCGGAGCCTGCACGCACCGGAGGACCTGCTGCCCGCCGCGCGCGCAATCGCACAGGAGATCGCGGAAAATACCTCTGCCATCTCCGTCAGCCTCTCCCGGCATATGCTCTGGAAGATGCTCGGCGCCGACCACCCGATGGAAGCGCACAAGATCGACTCCCGAGCCATTCTCGCGCTCGGCCAGGGCGCCGACGCGCACGAAGGCGTCGCCTCCTTCCTCGAAAAGCGGCCACCGCAGTTCAAGATGAAGGTCAGCCAGGACATGCCGGACTTCTTCCCGTGGTGGCAGGAGCGCCAGTTCGAGTAGGCTTCCTCCAATCGAGGAGGCACGAATGGCGCAGTACGTAGCCCTCGAGTGGCCACGCGAAGGCGTGGCCCTCGTCACCATGACCAACCCCGCGACCAATAACAACGGCTCCTGGGCGGCGATCAGCGAACTCGCCGATGCCCTCCAGGAGGCGCGCGAAGCTGGTGCGCGTGTCAGCGTGCTCGCCTCGGGGCTCCCCGGCCATTGGCTCGAACACGCATGGCTCACCGACCTCGTCGCCGCCATGTCCGGCCAGCCCACCAGCGGTCCGGGCGTGAGCTGGTTCCGCGCAGTCCAGGAAGTCAGCAAGACACCGGTTGTGACGGTCGCGGCTATCTCTGGCGACACCGCTGGTGGCGGCGCCGAGTTCGGTTGGGCCTGCGACCTCCGCATCGCCGAGGAACAGGTCATGTTCGCCCAGCCGGAGGTGCTCCTTGGCCTGGGGACCGGCCTCGGCGGCACCAGCCGCCTTGTCCGGCTCATCGGCCGCACCGCCACCGCCGAGCTCGTCCTCGATGGCTCCCCCATGACCGCGCGCCGAATCTACGAACTCGGCGGCGTCAATCGCGTTGTGCCCGAAGGGCAGGCGCTGAAAGTTGCGCTCGAATGGGCGGCACGCCTCGCCGACCGTCCGCCGAAGGCCCTCGCCACGCTCAAGCAGATGCTGACTGACAATGACCAGCTACCGCTCGACGAAGCACTTCGCAACGAACAGCGGCTCTTCCAGCAGGTCGCAACGACACCGGAGGCCATTGGGCTGATGAAAGCGACACAGGCCCGCTACGACACCGGCGCCACCTTCCGCGAAATCTACGGCCCACCCCGCCCCTGACGCTCACCCGGCGCCGCAGAACTCGTGCTCCGTTGTCTCACCTGAGTCTGCGGATGAGATCCCGGAGCCGCCCGTCGATCTGCCCCGCGACCCGGCCTGGATCGAAATGCTCGCGGGCGAAAACCATACCCTCCTCGTTCAGCCCCAGGTCGCCGGCCTCGTGGCGCTTCCATAGGCCAAGAAGGGCCGATGTCACCGCGGGCGGCCCTTGCGCTTGCTCGACCCCGGGCATCGGGTAGGTCCAGATCACATACCGCCCGCGCGACAACGCTTCGAGAGCCATAAACGACGTTCCGTCGTGCAACGTGAGCCGGACAAGGACTGAGGCGTCCCGATAGAGCCGGTCCATG
>JALOAP010000538.1 GCA_023228745.1 Dehalococcoidia bacterium
GGTGGTCTTGACAGCCCTCTCGCGAAGCAGGATTTCCTCGGCCATGACCTGCATGGTCCGCTCAATTGCCCGCTGCCGGTTCAAGACCTCGCGAGTTCTCGGGTCTTCCTTCGGGTTCAACGCGGCCTCAAGTTCGGCCTCCGTCGCCTTGAGAAGCGCATTCTCGGATTGCAGGGCCTCCAGTTCGGGGCTCTCCGGGGTCTTCTTGCGGAGTCCCTTCTTAGGCATCTCGCCACGGCGAAGGGTTTCGATCCGAGCCTTGCGGGCTTCGATTGCTTTCCTGATGCCCTTGAGCGCGATGTTTAGCCGCTGTGCCTCCGTCAACGGCGGCTTCCCCTTCGGAGGGAAAACCTGATCGTAAAGCTTCTGCATCTCGTCGCGAACCTCGCGAAGAGCCTCGATTTCGGGGCTGGTGACTTCCGGCCCCTTGTCTCGCACCGCCTGCTGGCCCGCGATGATTTCCTCAGTCATGTCTTCGATGGCGTGGCGAAGTCGAATCTCGGCGGCTTCAATGGCCGTCCGGTGGCGCTTCTGGCCGGGGGCGCTCTCGTAGTAGCCGGGCTTCTTGGCTGCTTCCTTGGCGAGTTCCTTCTTCAGTTTGTTGATCTTCTTCTGAATCGCCCGGTGTTCCTTGGATGTTTCCGCTCCCGGCTTCCCGGACTTGAGGGATTCGCCCTTCTCCTCAAGGTCTTGGAGTTGCAGCAAGAGCTGTTCTTCCCGCCGCGCCCGGCGATACTCGACCTCTACCACGTCCTGGGACAGCGGAGAGAAGTCCCCATACCCCGAGAAGGCCATGCCAACGTCGCGACGAGTGATACCGGGGATGACAGGCTCGATTACTCCCATCAGTTGGTCGAGCAAAACCTGAAGGTCTCGGGTTCCTCCACGGATGAATTCCTTGGCGATGGCCCGGACATACGGAGAGATGCTGTAAACGTCGTTGTCCTTGAACTTGGAGGCGATTTTCCGCGACGCCTTGCCCATGGCGTCTTCGTCTGGCTTCGGCGCTGGCTTGTTCACAGCGGCCTTTACCTTCTCGCGGGTCTTCTTGGAGGCGAGGGTGGTAGCCTTCTTGACTTCCGAATCCACTACTGTCTGCGCCTTATCCCATGCGTCTTGTAGGATCGGGCGAACCCAATGACCCACCTTCTCAAGCATCTCGGCGGCGAACTGTCCGAAGTCGGCGGTCTTATGGGCAATTTTGGACGCGGCAATGTCGGTAAGCGCGACAAGCAGTTTCGGATCGGCATACGGGTTGGCGGAAGTTCTGGATTGAATTTCCTTGAGGTATTCCCATCCCGCTTTCTCGCGGCGTTCCAGGGCTTTGAGAGCCTTCTTGGCGAGCGTGGCAATTTTTGGCTCTGCCTTGCCTTCTTTCTCAGCCTCTTCCTTCTCTACTTCAGACACGACATCCGCCATGGTCTCGTCTTGGGCCTTGGCCGCTTGCTCTTCCTTGGCCGCAGCGGTTCGGGCTTCGTCGGCCTCCCTGAGCCGCGCCGCCTCAGCCGCCCGTTCCCTGATCTTCGTCTTTTCCACTTCGGAAAGGGGGCTACCCCTCAGCCCCTCCGCCTCCCGGATCATGTGGACCGGCTCCATCTGCTGGTTCACAAAGAGCTGGCGGAACCGGAAGGAACGGCCTTGCTCAGACCCGGCCTGTTCCACGGCGTCTAGGATGTCGTCAATCCGCTTGTCGGCCTGTTTCAGAGCCGCGTCGATCTCCTTGAGCGTTGCCGATTTCTTCCCGTCGGCCATTGCCGCCTGCCTGTCTTCCCAAAGCGCCTCCCGCCCATTGGCCGTCCGAGTGAGTTCCCGAAGGAGAACCGCCGCGTGAACCGTGCTCAGGGGTTCGCCAGCCTTCGCCCTCCCTATGATTCGGTCGGGAAGGTTGGCGTTTATCTCGTCTTTCATCAGAAGTTCGGCGGCGTCGATGGCCTGTTGATCCGAGAAGGCGTCTTGGCCCGTCCTCGGGGGTAGCCCAAGGGCTCCGCGCAAGTCTTCCGTGGCCGCGTGCTTGATCGAATACAGCCCATCGGGGTTTGGGGGGCTGACTCCGGGTTCCGGGGGCCTTGGCGGGGCCTGAGTCCCAGCTTGCTCCGGAGCCGCCCCAAGGTCTGTCATAGGCTCCACTGCTATTTGCCCATCACGAGACTGCCATTGCGGTTCCGACTTCAGGGTAGTTTCAGTGCGCACAACGCCGGTTTTTGACGCCTTCTTCAGAAGACGAATCAACTCTCGATGTCTCGCTTCTCCGTTTTTCGTGAAATAGAACACTCCCCTTGTTCCAGGACCGGGCTGTTGCAGTGTTGTGCTCCACAAATCTGCAAGACGGGATTCCTCGGCATCGGTGAGACGAGACAAATCGAGCCCGGCTCGGTTCATCAGGCCAGTTCCGTCCTTGTGCGTATAGCGAACAACCACGTCTCCAACGTTTGCCTTTTGAGCGGATGGATCGGCTACGGGTGTTGCGCGAGCAGCCCTGCTAGCGTCGTATTCGGCTAGCTGTTCGCGCACATTGGCTGGTATCGGCTTCCCATAACCTTCGTTTCTGCGAATCACAGAAGACCAGCTATCCCCCCACCCGCCAGCAACGGCTTCTTCCCTCGTCATCTGCCACGGCTCTTTAGCGCCCGCCACGGCCTCTGGGGCCTGTTCTGGCACAACGGGGCTTGCGGCCTGCGTTTCGGCCTCTACGGGCGCTGTAGGCGGTT